>DASXKM010000597.1:0-4218 GCA_036496825.1 Puia sp.
TAACTCTTATTATAGCAGCAACGCGACAACTGTAAGTATACTGCCTGATGCAGGTTATTTTTTTTTCAACAAATTAGCGGGTGGACTGAAATTAAGTTACTCATTAGGTAACCCGGGTGGAAATGGCTTCTCCTCCAATGAATATGGCGTTTCGCCATTTTTGAGATACTATGTTCTGCCTTCTTCCAAAAACATAAATATTTTTGGCCAGGTCGCCTATGGATGGAACAGAGTTGACGCAGGAGGTGGAAATTCAATTTCCCATGAGTGGTCGATCTCGGCCGGACCGGCTTTTTTTCTAAATCCACATATAGCACTTGAATTTGCTTTATTTTATACCAATACTGGTGGCGCATCTTATACAACTGGTAATGGCGAATCGATCGGTTTGAACGTAGGTTTCCAGATACATTTAGGGAAATAAATGAGCCCATTCATTCCAAAGCGGAAATAATATCACGCCTACAAACCAACCCTGGTTCTGATCCGATAAATTCAATTCAGGGCTGCCCCTTACCGCCGGAGGAACCGTAGATCTGACCGGTCGCATAACTTGCGTTGCTATCGGCGAGCTGCACATAAATCGATGCAAGTTCTGCCGGCTGGCCCGGTCTTCCGAATGGTGTGTCGCCTCCGAATTTCTGAAGTTTTTCCTGGGTGGCGCCTCCGCTAACCTGCAGGGGAGTCCATATCGGACCGGGTGCCACTCCGTTCACGCGTATGCCTTTTGGCGCAAGTTGCTTTCCAAGTGATTTTATATAATTCATCGTGGCTGCCTTGGTTTGTGCATAGTCATATAAATCCGGTGAAGGATCATATGCCTGCTCCGAAGCCGTACCGATAATACATGCTCCCGGCTGTAAATGCGGAAGAGCTGCTTTTATAATCCAGAAGGGCGCATAAATATTTGTCTTCATGGTCCAGTCAAATTGTTCCGTGGAAATATCCAAAATGGAAGCGTGGGTTTGCTGACGACCCGCATTACAAACGACGATGTCCAGACCGCCCAATCCTTCCACTGCCTGGGCGACCAGTTTCTGACAGAATGATTCTTCGCGCAGATCTCCGGGAATGGCAATCGCTTTTCGTCCTGCTGCTTTTATAAGTGCGATCACTTCCGCGGCATCCGGTTCTTCCGTAGGAAAATAATTGATGGCCACATCGGCGCCTTCCCTGGCGTAGGCAATGGCCGCAGCACGTCCCATACCTGAATCACCTCCTGTAATTAATGCTTTTCTTCCTGACAATCGCCCCGAACCCTTGTAACTGGTTTCTCCGTGATCGGGCCTTGGATTCATTTTTCCCGCCAGGCCGGGCCAGGGCTGTGACTGTTCGGGGAAAGGCGGTTTTGGATATTTCGTTATTGGATCCTGCAATGTCTCCATATCGTAATTATTTTTTTCAGGTGAAGAATAAACAGGGTTGACGGATAGTGCAGCCAGTCCAACGCCCAATCCTCCAATCGCTTTTCTCCTCGAGATAAGATTTTTCTCTTTCATGATTGAGTGGTTTTAGTTTTTAATTTCAAAGTGTGTGCCTGCCAGGCTGATTTCGGCACAGGACTTGATATTACTAAATAAATTAGTAATATGAAAACGACAAAAAACAAAGAAGCCGCCAATGATCCGCAGAAAAAAATAAATGCAGATATTCCTGATAACCGGATCAAGGATCCGCATGACTGGAAAACGGGAGATGAACCGCTCACCGGCGCGCAACAGTCTTATTTGGAAACCCTGGCGTCAGAAGCCCATGAGGAAATAGACACCAAACTTACGAAGGCAGAAGCTTCCGAAAAGATAGAAGAGTTGCAGGAGAAAACCGGACGAGGCGGAAATTAATACGCAGTTGTAAGGAGTACCGGCCTGCGCCGGTACTCCCCATGGCTGGGTGATTATTTTTTGTTTTCATTTTCCACTTCTTCCGGTTCGTTGTTTTTCTCCCATGAATAGTGTACACCTTCCTGTTCAGCGGCCAGATTCACATCATTTTCGGCAATTTCTGTTAATAGAGAATCGGTATATTCTTCTTCACGCAACGTACGATCCAGTACATCTGCTTCTTCATGAAGTCCGAGGGTGATGGCAAACTGTACCAGGCCGCCATAGGTAGCGATTTCATAATGCTCAACTTTCTGGGCAGCAAAAATCAAAGCGGCATCCCTTGTCATCGATCCCTGTTCTGTTTCCCCGATAATGGATTCTGCTTCTTTTAGTATTCCTTCGATCGCTTCACATTTTTTTCCTTCGGGTTTTTTATCCAGTGAATCAAAAACTTTTTCCAGTCTCTTGATATGTTTTTGAGTCTGGATTCCGTGTTCCAGAAAAGCGTCGCGCAGTTCGTCCGTTGTACATGCCTGTTGCATCACTTTCAGTCCGTCGGCAATTTTCTTTTCAGCATAATATATGTCCTGCAACTGGCTGATAAAGAATTTTTCCAGGTAGGAATCCTCCTGGTTCTTTTCCTGGTTTTTTGTCTTTGCTTCTCCGTTTTGTCCCGCGGTTCTATCGTTGGAATTCTTCGTATGTTTATTTGCTCCGTTTTGAGTTCCCTGCGTCTTGTTTTTTGTATCCTGTTTCATAAAAATATTTTTAATAGAGATAAAAAAATCATCCCGTCTGTAAATCCAGCACGGGATGACCTGAAATTGTCTAACAATTACTAGCGTGAAGAACGGCTTCTGCTGTTACTACCGGAACGTCCGCTGTTACTACCGGAACGTCCGCTGTTACCCGTGGAACGTCCGCCATAACCACTACGTCCGCTACGGCTGGTATGACCATTGGACGACTGACTACCGGAACGGCTGCTTCTGCCGCTGGTAAATTGTCCCATGGAATTGCGTTGTGTGCCGGAACTCCGTCCATTGGAAGAACGGCTTCTTTCGGAACGGGATCTGCCGGATCCACCGGACCCGCGTGATGAACCATTCCGTGAACCACCACCGTGGGAAGCATGTCCTCCACGTGCGGAGATACGTCTTAATTCATCCTGGTCCATAGAAGCAAACCCACGTCCGCCTCCGGAGTCACGTCTTCTTCCTGAATTACGAGATGAGTCATTTCGGGAAGAACCGCTCCCTGAACGGCCGGATCCGGAGTTGGAGGATCCGCTGTTGCTCCGGCGGCCATAGCCACTGTTTTCACTCCGGCTATATTGATTTCCCCGGCTATATTGATGACCGTTTCTGTCGTAATCATCATTGTAGCGCGATTGATATCTGCGGTCATCATCTTCTTCGTCCTCATCGTCTTCATAATCATTGTCATCATCTTCATCTTCGTTCTCGTCATACCGGGCATAAGGTTCGTTTCTTTCATCATCGTCCTCATCTTCGTCCCAGTCTTCCTGATCGTTTTCATCATAATCCTCATCGTACTCATTTTCATAACGGCTGCGGCCGCTGTTTCCCTGTTGTCCACGCCATGAAGATCCATTACGGCGATCTTCCTGGTCACTGTACTCTCTGCTTCTGGAATTCGATCTCATAGATTTGATTTTTTAATTATTATAATATGGTTACAATCATTCGAAAGTGTAAAAAAATTATGCCATTTGGCCTTCGCCATTTGCGAAGTGTTTCCAGCCGGAGCTGTGTTCATATTGTGCAGACCCTGATACTGTTTGTGGAAATTGCTCTGCCATCATTCGCAATTAAATGCCCATTCCAGTGGCATACGGTTTGCCGAAATGATATATGGCAACAGTGAGACGTGATGGTTTTAATGAGAGTATCTGGCAATCAGGCATAGCCGCCTATCATTCCGGTCAACAACATTCTGTGGATTTGTATGATGTGATTCTCGCAGGAGGGGGAATTACAGGCATAACCACCGCGTATGAATTGCAAAAAGGAGGACAACATTGTCTTATCCTGGAGGCACAGAATCTGTGCTTTGGTACCACGGCCGGGACGACCGCACATATCAATAATTTTTTTGACAAAAGTTATGATGAGGTAGAAAAAGGATTTAATAAGAAGACAGCCATGGTTCTGGCCGCAGCAGCCAACAATGCACTCGCGCTTGTGAAACAGCATATTGAAGACCTGGATATTGACTGCGATTATCGGGAAAGCCCTGGTGTTCTCTATGCCCTGGATAAAAAACAGGCCGGACAACTTGAAAAACTTTATGAAGCCTCCCGGCGTGCAGGAATTGATGTTGAACCGGTAAACGAAATTCCCGTACCGGTCCCGTTCAAAAAAGCAATTCGGTT
>DASXKM010000598.1:0-5480 GCA_036496825.1 Puia sp.
ATGTGCAGGGACTGAGCCAGTTTTTCCACCGGGGCGAATTTTCTGAAGACACCATCTACCAGGAATAAATTTCCCTTGCCAGACAGGGTTTTTGTATCCGGCATCATATCTGTGCCCAGCCTGCCCGTCATGGAAAGCTGCGCGTTCATCTTCCCGTCAACATATTGACCCATGGGCATGAGCTTTTGCACTGAATTGAATGCATAAAAAGTTTTTTGGATATCCAGTCCCTGCACGTCATAATTAAAAGATATCTCCGGATTTTTTTTGTCCTTTTTAGTTGAATAGTATCCACTCGCTTTCAATAGACCGTCCAACGCATTCATCTGTACATCTTTTAACGCAATCGTTTCCTCGTTGATCGCCATAACACCGCTCAAATTTGTATAATCCACTTTGTCATAATGCAGTTTGTCTGCTTTGGCATGAATGAGAATGCTCAGATTATTAGGCACTTCAAATACGGAAACCGTAGTTTTTTTTGCAGCAGTATCATTATTTGACGGGATGCTACCCATAAACCTGTTCAAATCAATCTGGTCTGCATAGAGGTCCAGGACACCCGATAGTGACTCGTTCTTTAACACATATCCGATCGCATTGTCCAGCGAACCGTTCGCGGTAAAATGACTTTTCAGATACTCTGCATGAGCTGCACCAAGCGTAATATTTTTTGGATTAAAACTGAATACAGCGTCGCTGAGTAAAAAACCTTCCGGATAATCCTTGCTGCTATAATTAATATTTTTCAGATTTAACGTTCCCGAACTTTTGATTTGATCATATTCCTTTTTGTCAATCGCCTGTTTTGTACCGGAGAATGAAATATCTCCATCCATGGAGCCGGAGATGTTTGTGCCAGCAGGCAATGCTGTGAATTGTTTTGCATTGGAGAGATTAAAACTCCCTTTCAGTCTTCCGTCAAATACCAGATTGGATACGGGTGTTTTTATACTGAGGTTGAAATCAACAGGGTCCGTTCCTATCTCAATATGTGCTGCCGGAATTTGAATAAGGGTATGATCTGCCATTCCATCTGGATTTTGAAACAGGATTTGAAGATGGCTGTTTCTAATGGGTTGTGGAAAATCAGGTGAACCATAATTTAAACCGGAAATACTGATATCGCCGTTGGCGGAGAAATCACCGGATTGTTGTTTTGTAATCGTTGACAGATTTCCTTTTGCAGTGGCATTCGCATCCAGTAAACCGGACAGACTCGTGCCAGCCGGCAGTTTGACAAAGTGGGTGACATCGGCAAGATTTAATTTGCCTTTTACGGTTGCATCGATATATTGAACGGACGCCGGGTTTTTAAAAAGAATCCGGAAATCAAAAGGGTCACTTCCAAATTCGATATGGCCCTTTGCGATATCCACAACCGTATGATCTGTTATGCCATCAGGGTTGTCGATCTTCATTTCAATGTTGATATGCTGTACCGGTTGAGGCAGATCCGGATACTGAAAAAATCCGTTGTCTACTTTCAGATTTACGCTGTAAGCGGGTACCTTCGATGCATTATATTCTCCTTTCACATACCCGTTAAAGCTGGCATTTCCGCTGGTTTTAATTTTTTCAAAGTCGGTTTTATAAATCGAAGGGATCAAAGACAATAATGTTTTAAAGGCAGTAGAAGGAGTATTGAACTTAATATCCATCCCATAGGTTGAGTCGTTTACAAACTGAAAATATCCTTCTGTAGCCAGTTGAAGATCGTTCAGATGAATGTCATCTGTTTTAAAACTATACTTATTCGTTTTGTTATCAACTTCAATATCCGCTGTCATCACCGTTTTTGCATCCACCAGATAGGGAATTTTTTTATATGTAAACGATGCAGATTCGGCCGAGGTCTTTGTTCGTAGCATAAACAGGTCGGCAGTGAAATCACCGCTCCCTGAATGATTGAGGTGCCGGATTTCACTACTCATGTCGGATGGCAGGTCGATATAACTGATATATGCATCCTTTATTTCATAGGATTTCAATTGCATATGAAAAGCGGTTGGGGAACCGGCTTTTGAAGCCGACGTTGTATCTGCTTTGGTGATATCCCAATTTGCCTTTCCATCCATGTGAACAATCGCGTGAATGCGCGGCCTGTCCACTGTAATACTATAAATATTCATGTCGGAACCCCCGAAAAGACTAAATAAGTTAAGAGACACATCGATCCTGTTTGCAGATATCAGTGTATCCTGACTGAATGTTTCACTGCCTGTCACCTGCAGGTTTTCCAGTCCTACGGCGAGCCGGGGAAAATGCCTGAATAATGATATATCCACATCTGAGAAATCAACCCGTGCATTTATATTATTGTTTACCTGTTCTCTGGCCAGGGCCAGAATTTTTCCTTTAAATATAAATGGCAGACTGAACGCAAGTACCAGGAGAATGGCTATAACAATAGCAGAAAATTTTAAGGTTTTTCTTAACATCGGAAAAGATTTTCTTGGATTTGAACACAAAATACACAATTGAACCCATAGATTTCAAGGGTTGTAAAATTGTTAACGTTGAAAATGATATATATAGTACGATTGATATTCAGCTGAATACCCGGCTCAGTGACGATAGAAGGAAATTAATGATAAAATTTTAGGTACAAATTTCCACAACCTTACAATATTTTGAATTTTAAAAGATCATACCATTATGAAATTTTTGTTTTTCATTAAGAGTGGCCGGATGACGCTCATAAAATTGGCATGGTTTTTACCTTAAGTCTAAATAATCCACCAACTACGAAAAGCAGATAACTAGTATTCACCCTCAGAGCGTAGAATTTTTCGTTAAACCTCAAAATTTATTACAATGAAGAAAGTTTTATTTGTGGCCTTCGCAGGCCTCTGTGTTGCGTCGTCTCTGATGGGAACTACTGCCACTAAAACAAAACATGCGGTGGCTTACAGTGCAATGGATACCGTCCCCAAACCTGATTCGCCGAAGTATGCGATGATGCTGGATACCGTTCCTAAAAAAGATACATCCAAATATGCAATGGTAATGGATACCGTTCCTAAGAAGGATTCGTCTAAATATGCAATTTTAATGGATACCGTTCCTAAGAAGGATACATCTAAATATGCAAGCCTTGCATATTATAAAATGGATACAGTTCCGAAAAAAGATACTTCAAAACTGGCAGACTACGTAGCCATGAGATAACTCCTGGTTAAACCAGAAACAAAAGAATCAACGATGAAAATATTTTCATCGTTGATTTTGATGTTATAGGAATCTAGGCACGATTATTAAATTACCAGTTCTTTTTGAAAGCTGAAGGATTTTCGCCCACTATCCTGTTAAATAATTTATTGAAATAGGAAATGCTTTCAAAGCCTACCGCATAGCAGGTTTCAGTCACATTCTGATCCTGCATCAATAGATTTTTTGCCCGTTCAATCCGGTATTGATTTACAAAATCGGTAAATGTCATATTGGTTTGCCGTTTAAAATAGCGGCAGAATGCCGGTGTTGTGAGGTGCACTTTAGCCGCTACCTTATTTACATCGGGCCGCTCATCAAAATGAGCATCGATATATTCGTAGATGGCACCCATCCTGATCTTATCTTTCAGAATAAAGGCCGTACTTGATAAATCATTATTTAAAATATTACGCTCATTTGTATCGGCCAGTATCTTTAAAATGTTGATTAATTCGATCAGTTGATCGAATGCACTAAGTGCATCCAGCTGTTTTAATTTTTCGGCGACGATCCTTTTGGTTTCACCATAAAATGAAATCCCATAATCGGCATCCTTAAATAATTTATTGATCGAAGACAATTCCGGAGCAATGCTGACGGCGGTTCCAAGGAAATCGGTTTTTAGCTGAATAACGATCTGGTGATAATCGCTTCGTAACCTGTAATCAAAATTCAGATGCGGTAGATTTCCACCCAGAAATACGAGATCGCTGTTTGTATAACCGGATATATGCGTTCCGACATGACGGATTCCGGCATCGGCTTCCACATATACGAGTTCGATTTGCGGGTGATAATGCCAGAAAAAAGTGTTTTTTAACCGGGGAGAAAATATTTTGAATGACTTTCCCGGTTCAAAAGCAATCTTCTCCAGCTGTATGACATTCATGTCTTGAATTATTAAATAATCTCTTGTTAAGTTAGTAAATAAGTCAATACAGAGCAAATACTAGTTAATAGGTGGAAAGTCCGGACATTTATTACATTCTAGCTTTGTTACATAAATCAACGTATATGCAAAAAACGATGGCGCCCGCTCCTCCAACCATGGCTCACAAGGAAATCCCCGGAAATCCTTCCACCGCAAAATCAAGTCAGATAAAATTAAACGACCGCACGAACGGAGTGCCTCTTCGTTTGCTGAGCGAGGATGACTGGACTTTCTGGATAAAGAATGGTTATGTAATTATACGTAATGCGGTTCCCAGGGACCAGGTAAAAAAACTGGCCGATTATCTCTGGGAATATGAAGATAAAAATCCGGATGATATCGACAGCTGGTATAAAAGGCCCAATGTCAAAATGGACATGAAAGAATTAAATAATACCGGTATGGTAGAAATCTACAATCACCAGTATATGTGGGATAACCGGCAATTCCCCAAAGTACATCAGGCTTTCGCCGATATTTGGGGAACGGAAAAACTCTGGGTGACCATTGATCGTGCAAATCTCAATTTTCCGCTAAAGCCCGGATTTGAGTATAAAGGATTTATTCACTGGGACTATGATCCTGAAACAAAACCCCAGAATGTACAGGGCGTACTGGCACTGGCAGACCAGACAGATGAAAATATGGGCGGCTTTCAATGCATTCCTGAGTTGTACAGAACCTATGACACGTGGAAGCTCACACAGCCCGAAGATAGAGATCATTATAAACCCGATACTGCCGGTTTTGAGCTCGAAAAAGTAAAACTGGAAGCAGGGGACTTATTAATATTTAACAGTCTTGAACCACACGGAATCCGAGCCAATACCAGCAAGGACAAGGTGCGCATAGCCCAGTATATCGCCATGATGCCCGCGCAGGAAGAAAACGAAGAACTCGTGCAGTGGAGAATTAGCAGCTGGAAAAATCGGGACGCCATGCAGGGATACGCGTTTCCGGGTGATCCGCTCGAAAGAGAAAAAAAGAATCCCATAGCTGAGCTTTCACCATTGGGAAGAAAATTATTGGGCATTGATAAATGGTAAACAGGATATTTTATTTTTCGACCAGTGAATTGTGTAACAGGTCAGCCAGGGAATCGGCGCGTTGATAAATAGCAAAAAGTTCATTTCTGTTTAGAACCCTCAGCAGTACATTGTTGTCAAATTCAATGCTTTTTGTTAATTCAATCAAGCCGGCCGGCGTCATGGTGACAGGCTGGGTTCTCTTCACGTCCAGTGGAAACTGTTTCAGAAAGTAAGCACCCGAAAGGACAATGGCGGTTTGCCGCTCTGCATCCTGAACCTCTTTAATATGCTGGGTTTCGCTGTAATAA
>DASXKM010000599.1:0-10524 GCA_036496825.1 Puia sp.
GTCTTACGATCAGATAGTTGTTGCCAACTGCGCGCAGGGATTCTTCATTCAAAAAATTAGACAGGATAAATGGGTAAAGGAACGGTTTTATCTTCCATTTCGATTCCGGATTTCGCAGAAGAAAAGCGCCAACGCCCAATCCTGTTGCCACAGCAATACCTGTACCCGTGTATATAAAAGTGCGTCTTTTCATGCGCAGTTCATCGTCAAATTACAATCTGGCCAGCTGAGCTTCTACGGCCACATTAACCATTCAGCGTAGTAGAGGTTAAAACCCGGTTCAAGCAGGATTTCCTTAATATCCGGTTCTCCCGCTTAATATCTTTAGGGGAAGGGAATAAAAAAATAGTACGAACTGGGGGTCGAACTACAGTCCAAAATAGGGCAATTCTTTCAATATCTGCAATTTTCAACCAGAAAGCAGTGATTCATTAACAATAAATTTAGTTGTTATCCGGTTACTCTTAATATAAAATGCAGGAATGAGTGACCGTATGAAGAGAGAATTAAAATTGCTGGCAGAAGTTTATCTTTGTATGTCCGTTTTGTGGCAGGTACCTATGAAATCAAGTGCCTTAATTCTGTTGAATAATGAAAGCCTTTTCGATCATTCTTTTTTTAATCTTTACAATTTTTTGTCTATCATTTAACCGAAGAACTAATAAATCATACAACAAGCTTTACAATAGCTCACTCCTCGAATTCAAACAACAACAGGTAGTTTTGGAAATCGCCATTCAAAATTGCAATCTGTCCTCGGAAGATAGTATCAGATCACTTCGCGGAAATATTGAAATTGCCCGGCTGAAATTAAAAAATGTCGATTTCTGGTTGCGTTATTTTGAACCAAACGCTTACCGGAAAATGAATGGTCCTTTGCCGGTTGAGTGGGAGAAGGAGGTATTCGAGAAATTTGAACCTCCTTACCGGAGAGAAGGAGCGGGCTTATCGTTGGTCGAATTGTCGTTGGATCAAACTCCTCTGATAAAAGATTCTTTGCTACAGCTGGTCAAAAAAAGCGAAGATGCAATAAAAACTTTTGAAGCAGATTCGATTACAAACCAGCTGAATTCTTACAGCCATTTTTTTCTGGCCAACAGATTATTCTTATTGAATCTTGCAGCTATCTATACAACCGGATTTGAATGCCCCGACACGAGTCGGGTGATACCGGAATTGCTTTCGATGCTTATCGGGACTAAAGAAATTTATTTCAGTTTTAATCAAAGCTTTCCTGAAACACCGTTAAGCAGCGAGTATCTCGACAAATTTGAAAAAACCATCCTTTTTGTAAAAAGTCAGGGAACCGGATTTAGCGCATTTGATCATTTCGTTTTTTTAAGGGATTACGTGAACCCCTTATTTGCGATGAATCAGAAGTTCATCAATGATTACAATGTCCGATCGATTAATTATAACGACTTCACACTCAACAACAATATTCAATCCATTTTTGATAAATCCTTGTACGTGTCTCAGAGTATTAAGGGACTTTATTCCATGGTTGATGATGAAAAGACGCTTCGCGAAATCAGGTATATCGGCAAATTGCTTTTTTACGATCCAATTTTATCGGGGAATAATATGCGCAGCTGTGCTTCCTGTCATAAACCAACGCAGTATTTTACGGACACAACCATTGGGACGGCTCTTCAATTTGACAGGCAACAGCATCTGCCCAGAAATACGCCCACACTGATTAATTCGGTTTATAATCATTTATTGATGTTGGATGGTAAGCATATATCTCTTCAGGCCCAGGGTAAAGATGTAATTACCAGCCCGACTGAAATGAACAGCAATGAAAAAGAAGTACTAAAAAAGGTGCTTAGTTGCAGGGAATATAAAGAAGCATTTAAATCTTTTCTGAAACTGACTCCGGAAGAAAAAGACATCACGATAAATCATATAGTCTCCGCCATCACTTATTATGATGGAAGCTACAGCCGGTTTTATTCCCCTTTTGACAATGCAATGAATAATCGCGGACCAGTGTCCGATGAAGTAAAGAGAGGTTTCAATTTATTCATGAGCCGCGCAAAATGTGCCACATGTCATTTTGTTCCGAATTTTAACGGCGTAAAACCTCCTTATATAGGGTCGGAATTTGAAGTTCTCGGAACGCCCGCTGATACCAGCTTTAAGGATCTGAGTTCCGATAAGGGAAGATACATGATCAACAAGGCCCCTGAAACACTACATGCTTTCCGTACGGGATCGATTCGGAATGCCGAATACACAAAACCTTACATGCATAACGGTGTTTTTAAATCACTGGAGGAAGTGATTGACTTCTATGACGCAGGAGGGGGACAGGGAAAGAAGATGAAAGTCGACAATCAAACATTATCCCGTGACTCTTTGCATTTGACCGGTCGTGAAAAGAAAGATCTGCTCGCATTTATATATTCTCTGAATGAGGATATTATTTTCGAAGAACCCCCGGCTTCCCTGCCGGCTTCAGCCGATAAAGCACTGAATAAACGGAAACCCGGAGGAGAGTATTAGATTTTGGTTTATTTTTAAACGAACATTAAATTATGCCTCGTTTAAAAAAACAGTCAAACAGTTCATTCCGGAAATATATTCTGAGATTGATCCTTATTTTCGTGTCCGCTAATTTGTCGATTGGCAATGGGTTTGCACAATCTGTTGACCCGTCTCTGTTAATAAATCAATGGCAGGCTTACTGGATATCTGTCCCGGGGGAATCTCCATCCGGATACGGTGTGTATTTGTTCAGGAAAATATTGGATCTGGGTAAGAAGCCGGATTCATTTGTCATACATGTATCTGCCGACAACAGGTATAAATTATTTGTAAATGAAACACAGGTTTCGCTGGGGCCGGCACGGGGTGATCTGGACCACTGGAATTTTACCACAGTTGATATTGCCCCATTTCTTCATTCAGGCAAAAATATCATCGCCGCTCAGGTCTGGAATGAAGGGGAATGGAGGGCTGAAGGACAAATATCACTTCGTACGGCGTTTATTTTGCAGGGGGATAACCGGAATGAAACAAAAATTTATACCGACAGTAGCTGGAAATGTATCCGCGATCCTTCTTACGCGCCGGTCAGATTTGATATTCCAACTTACTATGTGGCGGGTCCCGGCGAATTATTGGATATGAATCAGTATTTGTCTGGCTGGAGAAAAGTGGATTTTCCGGAAGGTAATTGGAAAAATGCCCAGCCCGTTATGCCTGGAATTCCAAAAAATCTGATTGGCGGATATGGAACTGTAAGTGGGTGGTTACTGATTCCTTCGGTCATACCACCCATGGAGCTGACAAATCAGCGGTTCACAAAACTGACAATGTCGGAATCTGTTCATATACCAGCCCGGTTTCCTGCAGAAAAAAAAGTATTTGAAATACCGGCCCATTCCAATACAACGATCATACTTGATCAGGGCTATTTAACAAACGCCTATCCGGAAATTATTTTTAGCGGAGGCAGTCAGGGAACCATTTCATTGAGTTACGCAGAAGCCATGTTTTCAAAATATCCGTCCAAGGGAAACCGGAATGAAACGCAGGGAAAGGAATTTCTCGGAAGAAAGGACAGCATTATTTCCAATGGCAGCAAAGCACAGGATTTCACTCCGCTTAGTTTCAGAACCTATCGTTTCTTACAAATAAAAATAAAAACCCAATCGGATCCATTAGTCATAGAAGATGTTTTCGGAACATTTACCGGTTATCCGTTTCACCTGAATGCAAAGCTGTCATCAGATAATCCGGAACTCAGCAAAATATTTGAAATCGGCTGGCGGACTGCCCGTCTTTGTGCGATGGAAACTTATATGGATTGTCCCTATTATGAACAACTTCAATATATCGGGGATGCAAGGATACAGGCATTGATTTCACTCTATAATAGCGGCGATGAAAGATTGCTCCGGAATGCGATGAACCAGATGGATGAATCCCGCAGGCCTGAAGGAGTCACACTCAGCCGTCACCCTTCGTATACACCTCAGTATATTCCTACTTTTTCATTCTGGTATATCGGAATGATGCATGATTATATGATGTATGGCAGAGACAGCAATTTTATAAAGCTTAAACTCGCCGGAGAAAGACAAATACTACAATATTTTAGAAGGTATCAGCAGAAAGACGGTTCTCTAAAAGCCGTTCCCTATTGGATGTTTACCGATTGGGTTGAAACCAAGGGATGGAATTCCGGTGTAGGGCCCATTGGAAAAGACGGAAATTCAGCATTATTTGATTTGCAATTGCTTTGGGCTTATCAGCTGGCGGCTGACCTGGAATCCACATACGGTCTGCCGGCTTACGTTTCATTATACAAACAATATGCCGGCCAATTGATAAAAACCATCCGCGAAAAATATTGGAGCAGCGACAGAAATCTGATTGCTGACCGGTCAGAAAAAGATTTGTATTCACAGCACGCCAATTCCATGGCTATATTAACAGGTGTTATAGATGATCAGCATGCGGGTGCCATCGCACAACGTATTCTGACGGATAGCACCCTTGCTCCGGCTTCCATCTATTTCAAATATTACCTGCATCAGGCACTTGTAAAAGCCGGACTCGGGAATGACTATCTGAATTGGCTGGATCAATGGCGGGATAATATTAAATTGGGGATGACGACCTGGGCTGAAATTTCTGATATCAACAATGCCCGGTCCGATTGTCATGCATGGGGTGCAAGCCCGAATATTGAATTTTTCAGAACTGTACTTGGAATGGACAGTGAGGCGCCCGGGTTTGAGAGAGTAAAAATTGAACCCAGACTGGGACAGCTGAAAAATATCAGTGGTGAAATTCCTCATCCCAAAGGGAAAATATTCGCGGCATATCAACTGGATAATGGCAAATGGAAAATTCAAATTAAATTGCCGGTTCAAACATCCGGGCATTTAATTTGGAGTCATCATGATTACCCATTGAAAGAAGGAAATAATGATTTCACGTTTTAGCCTGAAAGGATGTACTGTAAATTCGAAATCAGGATTCCGAAATGTTTTTATTCAACCGGAAATCCTGAGGCTTCTTTAACATGAGATAAATCAGGCAACATACATATCCAGCTGAAGACGCGTTTCTTCAAGGTCGAGTTCCCGTTCAATCTTTCGGATAATTTCTTCACTGGCTTCACCGGAACGGTGGAGTTGTTGCAGCGATTTTCTCTCCACCGCAATCAAATCAATTTGCAATTTTGAATATTCATTAAAAATATTCGCGACACTCGGCTTTTCGCTCCCAAAGTAGTCAGCCGGCAAATCCGTTTTCTGCAGGCGGTTATATTTTACTTCATATTTATTCTTGATGTTGTTTAACAACTCCCCATTTACCAGCGACAGATTTTCCTCTATATGCTGAATGGTATTGTTTACAACTTTGGTCCGCACTTCGTATTCTTCGGCCGCTATGGAATAAGGTTCAATTTTAAGTTTTTTTATTGCCCAGGGTAATGAGAATCCCAACAATAGCAGCGTTGTAAGAATAACACAAAACGTGATATAAATGATCAGGTTGCGATGTGGAAATGGCGTGCCGTCGGGCATCATCAGGGGAATAGACAAAGCTGCGGCCAGGGAAACCACACCACGCATTCCCGACCAGGCAAAAATCACCAGGTTACGCGAATTGAAAGGACGTCTGGTATTTATTCTTTTTAACATCGAAGGGATCAGACTTGATGGAATTACCCATATAAAGCGTAAAACAATCACAACAGCGCTGATTGCTAAACCGTAAAAAGCCAGGTCGCTGCCGGAATAATCCTTTATCCCTTCCATAACGCTACGCAGTTGTAATCCAATTAAAATAAAAATTAGTCCGTTTAAAATAAACAGAATCGATTCCCAGACAGAATAGACCATGATCCGACTCTCGTTCGTAAATATTTCATCTGACCGGAATGATAAATAAAGACCGGTGGTTACTACTGCGATTATACCCGAAACATGAATATATTCAGCGATCAGATACGATGCAAAAGGAGTCAGACAGGTCAGCGTGACTTCAATCACAGGTTCACAAATAAAATTTTTATGAACGAGATACATCAGAAATCCAATAAGGAGGCCAATGGCAACACCGGCGATGACCACCCAGATAAAATTCAAACCCGCCTGCCAGAAGATAAAATTTCCGGCCAGGACGGCCGTCAATGCATACTTATAAGCCACTAGTCCGCTGGCATCATTCACAAGGCTTTCGCCTTCAATGATGGTGATAAGCCGCGGATCCAGTCCCAGACCACCGGTGACCGTCGTCGCTGATACCGCATCCGATGGTGATACAATAGCACCTATCAAAAAACATAATGGCCAGGTAATATCCGGAATAATAAAATGTGCTACGATGGCAACGATGGTTGTCGTTAGTAATACCAGTCCGACAGCAGCCAGGGAAATGGCTCTGCGGTAGGTTTTAAATTCATGCCAGCTTGTATTCCAGGCTGCACCATATAATAAGGGTGGCAGGAAAACGATGAAAACAACATAGGGCTGCAGGGCTATAGTGGGAAGTCCCGGAATCAGACTAATCAGCAGCCCTGAAAGTACCAGGGCGATGGGAAAAGGAAATTTGAAGCGTTTGGATAACACACCCAGGAATGAAACACCAAATAATAATAATATGATCAGAGAAATATTTTCCATGTGTAAACAAATTACTGAAAAACGATTGGAAAATCATTTTCCCGAAATAGAATAAAATCAGCATTCTATTATTTTTCGTTTGCGTTATTACGTACGAATTCCAGCGCCCCGGAAGGGCAACGTTTTATTTGTTTCTGAATTATTTCTGCAGGTGCTCCATTCGGATCAATCCATTTCTTAACGGATGGTTTGAAAACTTCCGGTAATTCTTTCCAGCATCTGGTGGAATGCTGAAAGAATTACGGTCTCCATAAAACAATGAAATAGCCCGGATTATATAAGTCCCTTAACCAAACAACCGGTATTCAAAATCAGTTCCGGAGAACACCTTTTAATATATCTTCACTGGATAATAGCGATTGCTCATGACATTTAAACCCCGGCTGACCTTCGGACAGATTATCAATATGAATGTCGGGTTTTTCGGAATCCAGTATAGTTTCGGTCTTCAACAAAGTGCTGTCAATCCCATTTACGATTTTTTAGGCGCTACACCCGACCAGTTGCCATTATTGAATCTTGCCGGTCCGGTCACTGGCTTATTGATACAACCGCTGATTGGGACACTGAGTGATAAAACCTGGCATCCACGCTTTGGACGGAGGAAGCCGTATTTTTTTGTCGGCGCTTTTTTCTGCAGCCTTTGTTTATTTCTTTATCCATTCAGCAGCACATTATGGATGGCCGTAGGGCTTTTATGGATCCTGGATGCTGCTAATAATACTGCAATGGAGCCATACAGGGCATTGATTGCAGATAAATTACCCTCCAGCCAGCAACCGACCGGATTCCTGACACAGAGTTTTTTTACGGGCCTTGGAATAACCCTGGCGAACGTTTCCCTTTTTATATTTCAAAAACATATTCACGGAGAACACGGACGAATTCCCTATTGGGTATTTGCATCTTTTTTCCTGGGTTCCATATGTTCGATCAGTTCAGTCGGATGGTCCATATATAAAACACCGGAAATTCCGCCAACCCCGGAAGAACTCGCGAAGCTAAAGGCTGCAAAGGGAGGATTTACTGAGCCCTTCCGGGAAATTCTACATGCATTAAAATTTATGCCGGCTGTAATGTGGAAACTGGCACTGGTTTATTTGTTTCAGTGGTATGCACTTTTTTGTTACTGGCAGAACGCATCGAAAAGTATCGCCCAGTCTGTATGGAAAACATCCCCCAATCAAAACAGGGATTTGTATGAAGAGGCTGTGGGCTGGACGGGCCTCGTAAACGGCTGGTATAATGTGGTAACTTTTTTGTCAGCATTTGCGCTCGTCGGACTGGCTCGGAAATACAGTCCGAAGATGGTCCATTTTGTCTGCCTCCTGCTGGCGGGTACGGGTCTCGTCATTTTTCCGCATATTGAAAATAAATATTTGTTGTTCGCACCCATGACGGGATTCGGAATTGCATGGGCCAGTATGATGGGCGTTCCCTATCTGATGGTGGTGGGTCATATTCCCAAAGAAAGATATGGTGTATATATGGGCATTATCAATATGATGATCGTTATTCCGATGATTTTGCAAAACCTGACATTCGGATTTGTGTTGAAACATATTTTAAATAATGATCCGGGTAAAGCCATTTCATTTGCCGGCGTGTTTCTGTTTATTGCGGCATCAGCAACCCTGCTTATAAAATCCGTCAAGGCAGATCCTGAAATGGAAATTCCTTTGCCCGTCGGGCATTGACGGATACGATTGAGTTTAAATAATATTTTCGCATGTACAATTACGCACTCCATAAACAAATCAACGACGTTTTGAAAAACGAAACAGATTTTGCAGGAGCCGATAATTTATTTTACGCCAGGTTTCTGGGAAATGCATCAAACGTATTATCCCTGTATAATTCTTTATATCAGAATCATCCGAAGAGTAAAGAGATCTTTAGTCAGCTGATACAAACCATCATAAAAGCGTATAAAAGCAGGCGCACGGTGCTGAGAGAAAGAGACGATCACAAATCGGAAGCGGGTCATTGGTTTCTTTCCAACGAACTGGCTGGTATGAGTTTGTACGTTGACCGGTTTTGCGGCGATCTGGCAAACCTGACAACCAAACTGGATTATTTAAAAAAACTCGGTATTAACTTTCTTCATCTGATGCCCGTTTTTGAAAGTCCGGTAGATGAAAGCGATGGCGGATATGCCGTTAGTAATTTCAGGAAAATAGAAGTTCGCTTCGGCACCTTATACGATTTACATCTCGTGCAGGAATTAATGCGGCGGAATGATATGTACCTGATGATGGATATCGTACTCAATCACACATCCCGGCAACACGAATGGGCCAAAAAAGCCAGGGAGGGTAATAAATACTATCAGGACTATTTTCATTTTTTTGACGACAGAACGATCCCGGATTCATACGATCGGTCGATGCCTGAAATATTTCCCGAGTCGGCTCCGGGAAATTTTACATACCTCCCGGAGTGTGATAAATGGGTAATGACTGTCTTTCACAACTATCAATGGGATTTGAATTACAGTAATCCGGTTGTATTTGTGGAAATGCTGGATAATATATTTTTTTATGCGAATCTGGGTATCGATCTGCTGCGTATAGATGCACCGGCGTTTATATGGAAACAGCCGGGGACCACCTGTCAGAATCTGCCACAGGCGCACACCCTGTTGCAGCTGATCAAACAATGTGTGCAAATCGCAACACCGGGCATGGCATTGTTGGGTGAAGCCATTGTGGCCCCCGGAGAGATCATGAAATATTTTGGCACCGGAACTCATACAGCAGAAGAATGTGATTTTGCCTACAATGCAACGCAAATGGCACTGCAATGGGATGCACTCGCTACAGGCGATATTCGTGTCATGATGGCTGCCCAACGCGTGATATTGCAAAAACCTTTTGGAACGTCCTGGATTACTTACACCAGAAGCCACGATGATATCGGTTTGGGTTATGAGGACTATATGATTGAAGAACCTGGATGGAATGCCTTCGGTCACAGGAATTTTCTAAAGGATTATTATGCCGGCATCTTTCCCGGCTCCCCCGCAACAGGCGCATTATTCTCTTCCAATCCAAAAACAGGGGACGCTCGGATCAGCGGCACGCTGGCATCACTTTGCGGACTTGAAATATCTTTGAATAAGAATGATGAATCCGGTATTACACGGTCGATCGATAAAATATTGATGATGCAGGCCCTGAGTTTTTATATCGGAGGAATGCCCATGTTATTTTATGGCGATGAATTGGGATATACGAATGACTATTCCTACCTGGAAGATCCCGGGAAAAGTTATGATAACCGCTGGATGCACCGGCCCGTTATGGATTGGGATAGAATAAAACAAATAGACATAAAGGGTACACCAGAAGAGAGAATTTTTTCCGGAACGCAAAGACTATTAAAAATACGCAGGAAATTGCCGGCACTGGCGGACCTCAGTAATTTGACCTGGCTGACTCCGCAGAGCAGCCACGTGGCATCCTTTATGCGGACACTGCAGAACCAGCGATTATTCGGTCTGTTCAATTTCTCAAAAGAAAAAGTTTTTATCAGTTGGTATATTTTTAAGAATCTGGCAAGCCCGCCCAAGCGATTATTTGATTATTGGAATGAAATCCGGTATGAAGTAGGTGCAGACCACGAATACCTGTTGATTGATCCATATTCGTTTTGTCTGATGAAAGAAGAATAGAAGAGCGATATCGGTCTAAACCCAGAGGACGGTAAATATTTAGTAATTTAACCGGTTATGAAGAAGTGGATATTCAAGAATAAAATCATTTTAACAGGTGCCATCCTGGGAGCTTTAGCAGGCTATTTTTATTATCGTTTTATTGGATGTTCCGGTGGTACTTGCCTGATCAGTTCAAGGCCAGTCAACAGCACTGTTTACTTT
>DASXKM010000600.1:0-13630 GCA_036496825.1 Puia sp.
GGTGCGGGAGCTAATTTATATCCGGTGAGGAGCAGAAGCTGGCGACTTAATCTGCAGGTGAATTATATTTATAAGAGTGCTGCCGGAGGAACATTTGGTTTATATACAGCAGGGCAAACCGGAACGACCATAACACTGGGGACTGATATTCTCCTTTAAGAAAAAAAATCTCCGGAAGAATCACGAACGGGCAAGAAGCAGTTCCGAACCCGATAATATCATTTCAGAAAAAAATGAGTCGATATGAAAAATCTCATTCAAAGGAAAATATATTCCTTCAAATTCCGCGGTGTAATCTGTTGTACTTTTATCTGTTTCTTTTTTTCATCAATACCAACAGAAGGACAGACGAACAGTATGGCAGACAGTTCTCTGTTTTATGATTCCCATTTTCATTTAACCAATTACATCCAGGAAGGAATCAGCGTCCATGATTTCCTGCGCGTGATGGGCAACAAGGTTGGACGTTCAACCTTGTTCGGAATTCCACTCCAGCAACAGTGGGATTATGGTAACAGCGGTAATTTTGCGCCCACTTATTATCTGGCCAGCGATGCGCCATTGTATTATTATTCCTTTACGGACGCCTATATCGCGATGTCGTATAAATCCCTGACCAAAGAAGAACAAAAACGATTTGATCCGATGATTACCGGATTCAATCCCACTGATATGTATGCAGCGGACCACATAAAAAGAGTGTTGAAATTATTTCCGGGCGTTTTTAGCGGTATCGGAGAATTTACTATTCACAAGGAATTTGTTTCTTCCAAAATATCCGGCGAAACCGCTTCGCTCACCAATCCGGCCCTGGACAGGATCCTGGATTTCGCAGGAGAAACGGGTCTTGTGGTGCTGATCCATAACGATATCAATATGCCCTATCCGAAGGACGGACAGGAGCCTTATCTGTTGAAACAATTAGGCCAGTTGTTCAGACACCATCCGCATACAACCATCATTTGGGCTCATATGGGACTCGGCCGTGTAGTTCAACCCGTGTATGATCAGCTGCGCATGGCGGATATGGCGCTTGCTGATTCAACCCTGAAACATGTCAACATAGATATCTCCTGGAATGAAGTGGCTAAATATGTTGTTTCATCACCCGAATCAATTCAGGCCACCGCAGATCTGATCAATAAATATCCGGACCGCTTTTTGTTTGGAACGGATGAAATGGCTCCTGCTAACCAGAACGCTTATCTGAAAGTATATTACATGTACGCACCTCTTTTTGCGAAACTGACACCGCAGACGAAAGAAAAATTACTGAAAGGAAATTATGAAAGGCTTTTTAATGCTGCGAGACTTAAAGTGCGCGCCTGGGAAAAAGCAAATGTCAACCTGCCTGAACCGATACCCTTGCCTACGCCAATTTCTGGTCCGGGGCAGGAATAAATAAACGATCCAATCCCCATCAATTCAATGGGACCCCGGCAACTTTGTTATTATACTGTAGTTTCGTACTATATCCGGAGCGCTCTTAAAATAAATATCGAGTGACTAAATAAAGTTTCGTACAAAGGATCGGGGGCTCAGTATACTTTTATCACCTGTCCCGTAATTGCACCCAGTACGCTTTTTTGATATGCATTTACAACCTGCTTCATTGTAACAGGCATATGTCCGGGGAAAAATGGAAAAAAATCCGGAGAATCTTCCACCACGGTCGGACTCACGGCGTTTATGCGAACGCCATCTTCCAGTTCGATGGCTGCCGCGCGAACAAAGGCTTCTATGGCGCCGTTAGCGGCTGATGCATTGGCGCCTCTCAACACCGGATCATATGTCAACACGCCGGCAGTCAGTGTAAAGGAACCCCTGGGATTTATAAACCGCTGCCCTGTGAGCACCAGATTAATCTGTCCCATCATTTTGCTGTTGATACCAATACGGAATTCCTTATCGGTCATCGATTTCAACGGACCGAAAAATGCATCCCCTGCAGCCGATATCAGAGCGTCGAATGAACCCGCCTGTATGAACAAATTTTCAATTGATTCGGGCGAATTGATGTCAGCCCGGATATCTCCGGTTTTCGAACCCACTTTGATTATTTCGTTACCCTTTTCCAGTGAAGACGCGATATGTTTTCCAATCGTTCCACTTGCTCCGACGATGATTATTTTCATTTCATTCAATTTTAAAAGTTTTCTACAATGATTTCTTTGTTAAGCATCATGCCGGCGGTAGTACCAGATGCTACTGCATTCGCCAGCGTGCGAATCCGGTTTGTGTTGTCACCGCAGGCATAAATTCCCGCCTCAGTCGTTTTTTGAAAGGCATCCGTCTTAATATATCCATCTTCTGTATGTTCACAGCCCAGATCTTTTGGAATTGTACAATGCTGCCTGAATGATCCCGGCGCATACAGAACTTCGATGGGACACATTTTGCCGCTTTTAAATCGTAAGTTTTGAATATGTCCACCTTCATGTAACAATTGCTCTATTTCCCCTTCCACAATCTTTATCTGATGCGCGTCCAGCTGTTTGGTTTGTCCTGCTGTCAATGTCGAACTTCCATTAACATACAGGGTTAGATTCTTCGTCCAATTTGAAATGATCCTTGCAAATTCAAAACCCGATTCTCCGTTTCCCAGGATTCCCGTATTTTTATTACGGACTTCATATCCATGACAGTAAGGGCAATGTAAAACTGAAATTCCCCAACAGGAATGAAACCCTTCAATCTCCGGCATAATGTCACGAATGCCGGTTGCAAAAATTATTTTTTTTGAATAGAATATGTCCCGATTGGAAGTCGATATGATGAAATCCTTTTCGCGCCTTACAACGCCGGTAACCAACCCATCAAAAAATTGTATGGTTTTATATTTTGCCACCTGCTGCCGGGCAATCCGGTTTATTTCTGCGGGTGAGCTCCCATCCTGTGTGATAAAATTATGAGACTGCGGTGTTTGCATATTGCAGGGCTCACCCTGATCAATGATTAAAACATCTCTCCGTGCCCTGCCCAGAGCCATGCCTGCTGCCAGCCCGGAATAGCTACCTCCAATAATTATTACGTCTAACATATTTTGCTATTTATTTTTTTTTGAAAAAACGGACCGGATGATATAATCCAACAAGGGTAAGCCTATAAATATAATCCAGGGAACCAATATCAGTGTTAATAAAAATGTTCTGATAATCAAAGGCAAGGAAGACAGTGGTTTCCCAAATACAAAAAGAAACAATGTGATAGATGGATAGATGACTATCCAGATTTTGACAGAGGCGATCATCCTGCTTTTCATTTTCATATCTGCAAAATTAGTGTCAGCTCTATACTGCGGAGTAGGACAATGATTGAGTTATACAGGATTTACGCGAATTTTTGTCTGAAAGCGTCAGGAGTGTAGCCCGTTTGCTTCCTGAAAAAGCGGATAAAATAAGAAACATCTTCATATCCAAGCCGGGCTCCTATCTGATTGATCTGTTGTGAAGTGGCGAGCAGGTATCTTTTGGCCTCCAGGACAATATATTCGTTAATGACGGCAGAACTGGTTTTACCGACGGATGATTTTATAATTGCATTTAACTGCCAGGGAGAAAGGTTCATCAGTGAAGCATAGTCCGAGGATCGTTTCTTATTTGAAACATGTTTCGTAAGAAGATCCAGAAAAGCATAAAACTGTTCCTGTAAATACAAATTGGCGGGAGCAGATATCCTGTCATCGGCGACCCTGATAAGCTCCATAAAAAAAATATCCAGATATGCTTTTATTATATGATGGTAGTTGTCATTTCTTCCCAGGTATTCCTGATAAATATTTGTCAGTGTTCCATATAGTTTTTGAAATTTCTTTTCAGGCATCACAAAACGGCTGCTATCAGAAGTCTTGCTGATGAATTGGCTTACGAGGTTGTGCATGGAAAAATAAAATGAAGACCCAAACTCCATTAAATATCCTCTGCTTCCCGACTTCAGCAGGAGTTTATGCACCTGGCCGGGACGCATAAAAAAAACATTATAATCGCTGATCCCATATTTCCTGAAATCGATTTCATGATTGCCCTTACCCTTTTTCAAAGCCAGCAGGTAATAGAAATCATGCCGGTGCAGTTCCTGCACCATATCGTTTCCCGACAGCAACTCGCGGATACTCCGGATACTGAATTCACCTGAATATTCAGGCTCTTTCAGAACAGTCTTAATTTTCCTTACCGGTATTTTTTCCATCGAGGTTTGCTCGCTTAATTAAAATGCGTAGCCTTGTCTGTACGTTATGAGCAAAGTGGCATTGCGATATTGACAGACCAGCCGGAGCTATTTAAAATTAAGACCCGCCGCGTTCAGTTTTCGCTCCAGTTTCGGTATCGAGGAAGGGCCCATACCGTGAAGTTGCAAAATCTCTTTTTTTGTTTTCTTGCTCAACCTGGCCGGAGAATTGATTCCGGCATTTTCAAGCGCTCTTCTGGCAGGCGCCCCTAATCCTGCAAAGAAATCGTTCGATGGCTCTGTACTGACTTTTTTCATTCTTGTCATTTTATACGATCTGGCCTGCCTGCAAAGGCATAATAGAATTCATAATAGAGAAACATCTAAATTAGCATTTTTAAAAATGAGCATTCTTCTCATAAAATGATAATATTTTGAACCTCATCGGGAACCTGATCTGGATCGTATTTGGCGGATTGATATCAGCCATTGGTTATGTGATCGGCGGTATTGTTTTGTGTTGTACCATCATTGGAATTCCCTTTGGACTGCAGTGTTTTAAACTGGCGGAATTCATGCTCTGGCCTTTTGGAAGAAAAGTGGTGTATAGCAATTCAAACGGAGGATGTCTGCAAATTTTTGCAAACATCATCTGGATTTTATGTGGGGGAATCTGGATCGCCGTTTCCCATTTCTTTTTTGGACTATTGCTTTGTATCACCATCATCGGTTTACCCTTTGGGAGGAAACATTTTCAAATGATAGAATTATCATTAATGCCCTTTGGAAAGAAAATTGTTAACGCATGATTTCTATGTTTGAATGCTACAGACAATCCAAACTCTCTGCAGATTCTTTTACGCAAGTAAGTTCCTCGGGGCACCAGGGCGAACCAGCTTTATTCAGAGCGAAGGCTCCTGACCGGATTTGCGAGCGCCGCTTTGATTGCCTGGAAACTGATCGTGACAAGTGTGATGGCTAAACAGGCAAATGCAGACCAGAAGAAAACAGAAACTCCGATGCTGATCCGGTAAGAATATTTCTGCAACCAGTTTTGCAGGAAGTAGAAAGCGATGGGTGAAGCAATCACAGAACTGATCAGCACAAGTACAATAAATTCTTTTGAAAGCATCAGCCATACCTGTGGTACGGAAGCCCCTAATACTTTTCGAATGCCGATTTCTTTTGTTCTTTGTTCAGCGATGTAGGTAGCCAAACCAAACAGGCCGAGGCAGGAAATAAAAATAGCAAGTCCGGCAAATAACCCCGCCAGTTTCCCAATCAGTACTTCCTGCTTGAATTTGGCGGCATAACTGTCATCTGCAAAGCTGTATGTAAACGGATAGGCTGCATTGTATTTACCGAAGATATCTGTCAGTTGGGCAACGGCATCAGGCGTTTTTTCCCTTAATGAAAGACGGTACATCATCACACCATGTGGATTCGGATCATATAAAAATAATGTCGGGTCGGCAGGTGCAAATGGCGAAACGGTTAAAGCATCTTTTACAACACCGATAATTCTCAGTCTCGTATCCAGATAAGTAATGACCTGATTCAACGGATCCTTCAGTCGCATCCTTTTAATGGCTGCTTCATTGAATATCGCACTGAGCGTATCTGCGCTACCCCGAAACTCCCGTCCTTCTTTCATGGTCATGCCCAGCGTTTGAAAATAATTTTCCGACACATCGATCCTTCCCATATCGACTGTTTCGCCCGGCTGTTTGCCCGGCCAGTCGTCCACATCCCTGTGCCATCCACTGGATGTAGCAGGACTGGTGCCTGTAGTAACAGACTCGGCTATTCCTTTTTGTAACAGTTCATTTTTAATGGCCGTAAAGTTGCGATTGAGGTCTCCGTTCATATCTGTCATCATCAGCCGGTTCATATTAAAACCAACCGACCTGTTTTTAGCATATTGTATCTGCTGATAAATAATAAACGTACTGATGATAAGGGCAATGGAACAACTGAACTGCAGCACGACCAGAATTTTCCTTGTCATCGATGACGCCCTGCCCGTCGTTTGAGCTCCTTTCAATACCTGTACGGGATTAAAGGAAGAAAGGTAAAATGCCGGCCTGCTGCCTGCAGCCAATGCAGTGATCATTGCACAGATCATCATGATGAGCCAGAAAAAAGGATCTGAAAAAGGGATCTTTATTTTACTACCTGTGAGTATATTAAAAGCAGGCAGCGCCAGTTGAACAAAAAGCAGGGAGAGAATAAATGCAAGCAACGTAAGTAGAAAGGATTCCGTCAGAAACTGAAGAACCAGGTCCTTTTTTTGCGATCCGATCGTTTTTCTTACACCGACTTCCCTGGCTCTTTTTTCAGACCTCGCCGTTGAAAGATTTACAAAGTTGATACAGGCAATCAGCAATACCAATATGCCGGTAATACTGAATATGCGTACATATTCTATGAAGCCTCCTGTTTCTTTACCTTTCTCGTAGTTACCGTACAGGTGCCAGTTTTGCAATGGTTGTAATATAACATCTGTAATCCTGGACATGATATTGTCTTTGTCAACTTTCTCAATATCCCTGATTTTTGATGCCACCTGCTCAAATGAAATACCCGGTTTTAATTTTACAAATGTTATGAAGCCGTTCCATTCAAAATTGCGCTGACGGGCAGTTTTTACATATTCGCTGGTCGCCTCGTAATAGCTGAAAGGCACCAGATAGTTGAACTGAAATGTGGAATTGGCCGGTATGTCTTTCAGTATGCCGGTTACCTTCAGATCATTTTTATTATCGAATCGAACTCTTTTGTTTAAGGGATCTTCGTTGCCAAACAGCGCTTTTGCCGTACTCGCAGTGAGCACGATGGAATAAGGATCGTTCAGAGCCGTATTCGCGTTTCCCTGTAAAAAGGGATAGGGAAAGATTTTCAGAAAGTCCCGTGCCGTCTGACCGCCGGTCATATACAATTTTGTATCACCTGCTATCAGGCCATGCTGACCAAAATCATCCGTTTCTGCCACATATTCCATTTCCGGAACCTGGCTTCGTAACGCATCCGCCAGTTTCAGGGAACTGCCTCCATAGGTAACGGTGTCGCCATTGCCATGATAGTTACGTCTTACCTGGTATACCTGGTGATAATCAGGCAGGAATTTATCATATGAATATTCTTTGTGCACCCACAATCCGATCAGCAGGGCAACCGCCATACCCGTAGCAAGGCCAAAGATATTCAGCGAGCTATAACCCTTACTTCTGATCATATTTCTCCAGGCAGTTTTAAAATAATTCCTGAACATGGTATTGTTTTATCCTATTGCGGATACTACCTACCAATCATATGCCCAAATATAGACAAATAGAAACCAGCCATTTACAATAACATGATTTTTTCAGTTGTACGCTTTCGTTACAACCGGTGATTGTTTTTGCCAAAATAAAATGATTTAAGACTGTATCAGGTTCCTGTCACAAATCTGACTGAATTAATTCATTAGATTTTTACAGCATACACAAATTCTCCGGTCATGCCGTATTATCGGTATATATTTTTGAGACAGGCAATATCTTCAGCCTGGCGACTTTGCCGGAACCCTGTCTGACCAAAAAGTTGCTCAACGGAGGTATAGTTCTCATAATCTCATTGGCGATAAGTTGAATAACGTTTGGATTTCGGGAAAGGGCAATATCCATATCAAGTCTGTCTGACCAAACCAGCATTGCTGTCTCGGCCTTTACCAGCTGAAGAAAAACGGTTATTCGTTTTGGATTAATCAGTATGCTTCCGGTAACGGCAATCTGAATACCATATCTGGAATGCATATCATGAATACTGGCATTTTCAGATTGTAATTGCCGTGTTGTATAATGCGACAATACAGAGAAATAAGGGCTTTTGGAAAATTCGTTGCTTAACATTTGGCCTACGCTGTCGATGACGGACAATTTTAGCTGAACTCTTTCCCACGATTTAAAAGGCATCACAGCTATTTTAATAGTTTCGTCCGGATCTGAAGAATTTTTATTTCCTGATTGAAGCGGCGGTGCATGCGACGACCTGAATTTTTTGAAGACCGGTGTATACCCGCCTTTCGGAATGATAATTTCACAGGCATTTTCCGCCTTACAATTCATATAATATTCACTCAAAGCATCTCTAAGTCTCCGGGCGTTTACGCGCACTATTCCACTTTGACTGGGATTGAATCCAAGGGGTTTGTTGAAAACGTTTACAGCTATCGTGTATTCTTTCAGGTATTCAGCCTTGCCGGATAAGGTTTCGTGAACGACATAGGATAAAAAAGACGACAGAACACCCGAAACGTTAAAGGCAGGATACTTTAATATTCGCTGGACCTGATCAAGAATGATCTCATTGGTAAATGACGTTGTGACGGCTATTTCTTTTTTTTCCATTATATACTTTTAAACCATGGCTGAAAGTCAACATCACAATGTCTCCCGGCGATACGGTTTAGACGGCAATTTAAGGTCCCTCTATCCTGCCTTTCATGAGGATCATCATTTTGAGAAATGATTTTAGTCATACCTAAGGTTTCAATAACAATATTAAAAAAGCGAACAACCCTTTTAAATGGCGCGGCTGTATACAGATCTGTTTTGTTCAGTGACCGCCCTGATTTGTTTTAAATCAAAAGCGCTGCAAATATTCCTTGTAAAATTTTTCCCCATCTCTGTTACCTCCAGATGACGCCCGGAAAAAATAACCAACCCGTCCTTTTGAAGCTGACTGAGTATGGGGAAACTGTATTTTTGAAGTTGCTGAAGGTACTGCTGGCCAAAATAAGTGCGGCCGTTACAGATTATATCGAGTATATGCTGCTTGAATATTTCATCTTCCTGATTTAAGAAGCATCCCTTTACGACGGGCAATTCTCCGCTTTTTATAATTTGATAATATTCATGAAGTGACTTGGTATTCTGGGCAAAAGCATTTCCTGTGTCACTGATCGCAGAAACTCCTAATCCCAGTTGCAACCGGGTATGCTGTGTAGTATACCCCATGAAGTTGCGGAATAAGGAACCCGACCGGTATGCTTCATAGAGGTCATCAGAAGCTGTAACAAAATGATCCATGCCAATCCGTAGATACTGGTGTTCTTTAAATAAACGGGCACCTTCATGATATAAGGATAACTTAAGATCCGCTGCCGGCAAATCCAGTTCAGAAAAAAGTCGCTGGCTTTTGCTTGTCCATGGCACATGTGCGTAACTATAGAACGCAAACCGGTCTGGTTGCAGACTGATACAATCAGTAACCGTTTCGCGTATACTTTTGAGAGTCTGAAAAGGCAGGCCGTAAATGAGATCGAAATTTACAGACTTGTATCCTGTTTTTTTTGCCTGCTCAGTCACGCGCTTTACATTTTCCAGCGGTTGTATCCGGTTGATGGCTTTCTGAACCACCGGATCATTATCCTGCACTCCGAAACTAACCCGCCGGAAGCCGCGCTCATAAAGTGTTTTCAGGTGAATCTCTGTTGTATTGTTTGGGTGACCCTCAAAACTAAAATTACAATCCGCATGAACCATCGAATTACCCAGAATCGCTTCGAGTAATTTATCCAGATTATTAGGACTGAAAAATGTCGGCGTACCGCCGCCAAAATGAAGTTCGCGGATTACCGGCACTTCATCCATTAATTCACAATAACTGCTCCATTCGGCGATCAGTGCCTGCACGTACACGTCTTCTACCTGGTGGTTTTTCGTAATCTTTTTATTACATCCGCAATATGTGCAAAGAGATTCGCAAAATGGAAGATGTATATATAAACTGATACCGTTTTTCCCGTTCGTCAGATGAAACTGATCTTTAAATACCCGCTTCCATTGCGAAATATTAATCGATGAATTCCAGAAAGGCACTGTCGGATAACTCGTGTATCGGGGAACGGGAACGTCGTACTTTTTTAATAATTCCTTCAATATCATATATGGGCCTTGTCCGGTGATCCGGCACGGCCGCAAACTACTATCCAAAAAACAGTGTTGTCATGACCAACGTTTCACCGGGACATGACTTTGGTCATTCTGACAATTTATAAATCCGGCTGTCAATCGCCTTCTTTTATTTCCTTCAGTCGCTCCAGTTTGTCAGACACGCGCTTGAGATCGTGGTATATGACTTTTGTTCTGGCCAGGATTTCATTATTCCTGATGGACAGATCCAGTAAGTTGGTGAGGTGCTTTAACTGAATTTCCAATGCGGCGATTTCTGCTTTCAGATCCCTGGTTTGCATGGCTGATAAATTTAGCGTGACAAAACACTTATCAGTCTTACATGACGGCACAGATATGATAAATTGTTCTAAAGGATAAACCAGGGGCAAAAATAGCTTTTTTTAACCGATGTATCTGGTTTGGCTTCAAAAGTCTTCAGGATTAAAAGACATAAGTGCCGGCCGACCCAGCCGGAATGGTTGTAGTAACCCATTTTCCGTTGAACCGGATATTGAAAACATCCGGTGACTGATCATCATTTTCAATGATCAATATTTTTTTTCCGTCGGGTCTCATAAACGCGGCAGTTTGTAAAGCACCGGTTACCGTGCTGGATATACGAAGCGATCCGGGGGGCACAAATTTCGAAGCATGTGCAATAATATAATAACCAACATTCCGGGTGACGGATGAACCGTTGATCGTCAGTGCGCCTTTGCAGGTTGTACAACCTCCCGGCGTATGTGGACCAAAAGAGGGATCGTTGGCAAGATTCCATTCAAGCGCATTACGACTCCAGTTTCTCATCGAACCGATGATTACATTTTTTACCGCCCATTTCAGATCGTCAGAAAATGCAGAACCAGAACCGGTATACTGCTCCGTAAAATATAATTGTTTGTCGGGAAACAGATTATGTACCTGGCTCAGGGCGCTGATATCTCCCGCGTACAGATGAAAGGCGGACCCGTTTACAAAAACATTAGCCGCAGCATCCTGTAAGATGGCTTCGGGATAATCGGGCCTGTCACAATTGTGATCGTACACGACGATTTTTGTGGTGATGCCCGAGGATTGAAAAGCCGGTCCCAGAAAGTTCTTTATAAAAATGGCCTGATCGGCTGCCTGCATAACCAGGCTCGGATTATTATCAGGATTCAGCGGTTCATTTTGCGGCGTAATGGCATCAATCGTAATTCCCTTCAATTTCATCTGCCGGATATATTTTACGAAATACTCCGCATATACATGATAGTAAGTGGCCAGTAAACTTCCACCCGCTGTGTTGTGATTATCCTTCATCCAGGCAGGCGCACTCCAGGGAGCGGCCATTATTTTGATCGAAGGGTTGATGGCGATGATCTTCTGCAGAATTGGAATCAGATCGATGGTATCGGTGCCCAGACTAAAATGAGCAAGACCCGTATCTGTTTGACCGGATGGCATATCGTCATAACTAAAAACGGATGAATTCAAATCAGAAGATCCGATGGACAGACGGAGATAACTGACTGCAATAGAGGAACTGCCGTTTGAAAATAATTCATTCAGCAAGGCCGATTTGCTATTCGCATCCATTTTATTAATCACATAAGCACTTCCACCCGTGAGTGTATAACCAAAGCCATCGATGGTTTGAAATGTCTGCGTACTGTCCACATCAATATAGGGGCTGCTATTCGAAGCCGTTCCAAACAGCAGTTCTGTATTTTGTTTTTGCAATAAGACGGTTGAATCTCCTTTCGTGAGCCAGAAATCAACATCACTCATAGTATTGCTTCCGGTAGAAGTTGAATCACGCGCATTATCCTTACTGCCATCCCTTGAACAGGAAAACAGAAAAAAGACACTGCTTATTAAAACGAACAAGACTATTACCGTTCTCATAACTGAAATTTTTATTTCAGATAAAAATATCAGGGTCAGTAACCGGGATTCTGCGTCAGATTTTTATTCAATAGCAAATCTTCCTGAGGTACAGGAAAAATATACTGGTATTTATTTGGATTCATATTGTAATTGAGATTATTACCATGAGAATCAACCTGGGCATCCATCAGCGTAACAATATTTATGGTGCCGTTCGCATCGGCCCTCAGCAGATCGTTCCAGCGGGTCATTTCAAATACCAGTTCCAGTTGCCTTTCATTCAGGATGGCCATGGCCATGTCTGACTGCGAAGTGGCTGTCGTATTAGGTAATCCGGCACGGGTCCTGATTTGATTCACCAATGTCGCAGCATCCGATGTGTTACCCAACTGATTGTTTGCTTCCGCGGCTAAAAGAATAATATCTGCCAGACGGATCAATACAATGTCATCCGGAGAGTTATATCCGTTGGCGTCAGGATATTTATTCATAAACGGTATGGGCTGACTGGGATCCCATGCATTCGGCGGCATCACGAAGGCTGCTCCGGGAATCTGCCAGTTGATCGTTGTCTGATACCGGGCGCCACTGTCACCCGCCGCTTTAAATGCAGCGATCAGATTCGCGGAAGCAATGTCGCGTTTGGGATATCCGTCTGAAGCCACAAAATCAAAAATCTCAAATCCAAAAAAACCGTAGGCGATTGCATTTGACTGCAGTTCAAAAATGGACTCTGCATTGTTTTTGTTCGCCTCACCCCAGAGGTTGGCAAAATTGGGGACCAGTGAATAAGTGCCGCTGCTGATGACCTTATTACAATAAGCGAGACAGCTGGTATAGTCACCCATTTGTGCATAGGTCTTCGCCAGCAAAGCTTCCGCAGCTCCTTTCGTTGCTCTCCCCAGCTGACCGTTATAAGGTGTTGCCGCCAGCACACTGTCAGCGGATTTCAGATCAGCAATTATTTGTGCATATACTTCCGGTACTGTATTGCGGGCAGGAGATAAATTACCGCCATTGGTAACAGTGGTAATAATCGGACATTCGCCCCATTCTGTAACGAGCCAGTAATAATGATTGGCCCGTAAAAATTTAGCCTCGCCTAAAATCATGGCTTTTCGATCGCTGGTCAAAGCCGGGTCAGTAATATTGGGGACGTCATCAAGTACTGCATTGGCCGCCCTGATTTCGTTATATAATTCCTGCCAGTCCCTTTGGATATTGGTATTGGTAGCATTCACAGTTGAAAAATATTCAAGGGGCTGTTCGGCCGTTACGTTATCACTGTTGAGATAACAGTTGTCCGACTTCCCGTCGGTATTAAAATAATTGTCATACTGATAAAAATTGGTGTAATTGACCATCCAGTCATAAGCGCCTGTCAGTTCGGCTTCTGCATCAACCGCTGACTGGGGAAAATTGCCGGTTGTCAGACTGGATTCCGGAATTTTATTCAGGAAACTTTTTTTACACGAAAACAGCAATAAAAAAACTGCCGTGATGGATATGTATGTGAAAGATTTTCTAGCAATCATAAAATTATTTTTAAGAAATTTATAATTGAACATTTACGCCGATTGTATAGGTTCTCGCTGCCGGATAGGCTCCCTGGTCTATACCGATCGAGTATAATGACGGAGCATATTGTGCGTTGACGG
>DASXKM010000601.1:0-5790 GCA_036496825.1 Puia sp.
TAATTGAGCATCCCGATTTTATTGCATCCAATGACCGGCAGTTGCTGGATGCCTATTCGAGAACAATCACCGGCGTGGTAAGAGATACTGCCCAGGCAGTGGCACATATTCAGGTTCTAAAAAGGACAAAACATCCGCGCAGCGGCAAACTGGTTGATATGCCGGCTTCCGGTTCCGGTTTTGTTATTTCTACTGATGGTTATATGGTTACCAATCATCACGTGATTGAAAATGCGAATTCTATAAAAACATCTTTTGCTGATGGACTTGAATTGAACGCCAGTCTGATCGGAGCAGATCCTTCGACGGATATTGCCATATTGAAAGTTTATAAAGAAGATTTAAAACCGTTGCAATTTGCAAATTCAGATCTGCTCGAACCAGGTCAGATTGCAATTGCCATTGGAAACCCAATGGGTCTGCAGCATACGGTAACCGCGGGTGTGGTCAGCGCAACCGGTCGGACGCTGAGAGCCAATAATGGAAGATTGATTGATGACATCATTCAAACAGATGCGGCGTTAAATCCAGGTAATAGTGGCGGACCACTGGTGAATTCTGAAGGGAAAATAATTGGTGTCAATACGGCGGTCATTGCGACGGCCCAGGGTTTGTGTTTTGCTGTTTCATCCAATCTCACAACCTATATTGCCGGTCAGATAATCATGCATGGAAAAGTGAAAAGGTCTCATCTGGGGATTGCGGCACAACCCGTGAATCTGACTGCACGCATGATCGGCGCAAATCATTTGCAGACAAAAACCGGCGTGTTTGTATTTGAAATAACTGCAGACGCAAACGCGCAAAACAACCAGTTAAAATTGGGCGATATCATTGTGGAATTTGAGGACAAACCAGTAGCCACCGTCGACAACCTTCATAAATATTTAAACGAATATGTCATCGGGAAAAAGACCTCGTTGGGTATTTTGAGAGAAGGAAGAAAGCAAATGATTACTGTTGTGCCCGGTGAATTGAAATAATCTGAGCAGATCGTTTTTACAAAAGACTCTCCATTCACTTCTTGCCCGAAATGTCGCATAAATCATTGTGAGAAATATAGTTTCGGTAAAGTAAAGTTAGAAAGATTCGTTAAATTTAGGAACATTAAAAACGATTGCCATGAATACTCAATCTATTTACAGGGTTGGCATTGTTCTATATGCCCTAGTTATCGGCTTCTTCGGAGTCAATCACTTTTTAAATGGTACCGGTTTTCAAAACACCATTCCTTCTTTTCTTCCTTATCACATTTTCTGGGTTTACGTTACCGGAGCTGCACTGATCGCGGTAGCTATTTCATTTTTATCCGGAAAGCAAACCAAACTGGCAGGGTTATACTTATTCGCTTATTTGATCATCATTGTACTGACCATCCATTTGCCAGCCGTAATACGTTCGGAAGGTGATCCCATCATTAGCATAGCTTTGACAAACCTGGTAAAAGATACAGGACTTGCTGGTGCTGCTTTGATGATTGCAGGCAACGGAGGCAGGATAATATAGAAGCGCAGTCTCGTTTTGGGAGGCGCCGTGGATCGCAGATTGGCATATGCATTGCAGAGGTATACAGGATATTTTACCCGAATTAATCCTGCTACATGAATAAGATAATTCTCTTTTTAATCATGCTTTCGTTTTCCGTCCAGGGAAAAAGTCAGATGAAAGCCCAGATAGATAAAAAATCGAAGGAATTCACGATAAATTCCAGTTCAGATCCTAAGGCTGAATATAAAATATTTGGTTACCAGTATGCCAACACGACTACTAAACTCATGATTTGTTTTTCCTCCTATAAGTATGACGTTACGGAAAATGTCAACAAATGTCCGCTCGGGGCGTATTTTGATTCGGGTCGTATGAAAGAAGGCGACCATATAATATACCTTGGAAATGTGGGCAGCTTCGGTAAGATGAACTTTATTTCGGCGGCAGGGGTAAAGACGATTTTTTACGTTCCGAAATCAAGCTTTGTCATCAAGTAGATAATGAGGACGTCCCGCACAACGGTATCGCGCCCGGTGCAACAATGCGCATTTTTTCTTCTCTATTAGTTATCCTCCGCAGGCGGGGCCAGCTTGATTACCGCACATATCTGTATCATAATCGTACAATTATTTAGAAATCAATTTGCAATAATTTGATTCTTAGCTTGTTGTATTTCGGTATTTATTTAGCAGTAAAAACTGGACGGGACTTAAAACTTTTTTTCCGGATGCTTAATCTACTGTTATGATAAAAAATTACTTCAAGATTGCCTGGCGTAACCTGATGAAGTACAAATATATTTCATTCATCAATTTATTTGGGTTGACGGTTGGGCTTACCTGCTGCCTGCTCATTATGACTTATATCATCAATGAATTGAGTTATGACCGGTATAATAAAAATGGCGAAAATACTTACCGGGTTACCCGAAGTTTCAATAATGCCGAAGGAGTGGTTTCGCTTACACTGAGTACCGTCGCGCCTCCTTTTGGATATTATTTTCCAACCGATTTTCCGGAGATAAAAAAAATGACGAGGCTGATAGACAACGGTACAACGCCCATAAAATACAAAGACAAATTGTTGAATGAGCCCGATGTATATTTTGCCGATGAAAATTTATTCGACGTTTTCACACTGGATGTTCTGAAAGGTGATCCGAAAACAGCATTAAAGAGTCCGTTTTCTGCCATGCTTAGTGAACAGACGGCCAAAAAGTATTTTGGAAACGAAGATCCAATGAACAAAGTACTCCGGGTGAACAGTCAGTTTGATATTAAAGTGGCCGGCGTCTACAAAGGATTTCCGCCTAATTCTCATATGCATCCCGGCATGCTGGTTTCATTCTCCACCCTGAATGATCCGGATGTTTATGGTGCAGAAAACATGAGAACGAACTGGGGTAATAATTCATTCTTTACTTTTCTTGTGCTACCCGATCATTTTAATCCGAAGAATTTAATCGACCGCTTCCCGGCTTTTGTGGACCGTCGTATGGATCATAAAATTTATAACGGCGATCTGCCTTCAAAATATACAAAGCTGGGTTTACAAAAACTGACGGATATCCATCTCCATTCGCATACAGATTATGAGGCGGAACCGAATGGGGATATCAGCCGGATATATATTTTTTCGATCATCGCATTGTTTATTTTATTGATAGCCTGCATCAATTATATGAATTTGTCTACGGCCCGCTCTGCTTTAAGAGCCAGGGAAATTGGCATCCGGAAAGTGATTGGTGCAAGGAAAAAAGAATTGATTTTTCAATTTCTCAGCGAGTCTGTTTTGGTCGCCTGGGCGGCCATCATTATTTCATTTGTTCTTTTATATTTTTCCCTGCCATGGCTGAATAGTATCTCAAAACAAAATCTGAGCGTGCAAATTTTGCTGACATGGCAGATTTTGATTCCGCTTTTTCTAACACCCTTCGTAGTGGGAATTTTATCCGGTCTTTACCCGGCCCTGTTTATGTCATCTTTTCAGCCCGTAAAAACACTCAAGGGTTTGATCAAAGTTGGGTCGGGAAATATTTCCTTCAGAAAAGTACTGGTCGTTGCTCAGTTTTCCATTTCCATCATCCTGATTATTACTACCATCATAGTATTCCAGCAGTTGCGTTATCTGCAGCAAACTTCGCTGGGTTATGACAAGGAACATATTATCACAATCCCCTATAGCAATTTTCTCAATACTCCATACGAGGCATTCAGAAACGACCTGTTAAGAAATTCAGATATAAGAGATGTTGCACGGTCATCACGGATTCCAACTGGCAGACTACTGGATGCAATGGGCGCTTCCACCAGTTCCGGAGATTCGCTTCGACCCGTCACGGCAACCATAAAATACGTGGCATCGGACTATGATTTTATTCCGACCTACGGAGTAAAAATCGTTGCAGGAAGAAATTTTTCGCGCGCCTACGGAACGGATACTTTGAATTTTATTTTGAATGAATCAGCAGTGAACGCGATCGGTTGGAAATCTCCCGCCGAAGCGATCGGTAAGGATTTTAAATACGGACAGATAAAAGGGAAAGTGATCGGGGTTATGGGGGATTTTCATTTTGAGTCATTACGGCAAAAGATCGTACCACTCGTTTTGATCAATCCGGCTACAGGCCCGAACCAGTCGTTCTTTAATAGTTTGTCATTAAAAGTCAGCGGTAACAATATTGCGGGAACACTGGCCGTGGTCGAAAAAACATGGCGAAAATATCTGCCGGAAATACCTTATCAGTTTACATTCCTGGATGAAAATTTTGCCAGTCTTTACGAGTCGGAACAAAGACAGGGAACCCTGTTCACCGTCTTTGCCTGCATTGCCATCTTTATCGCCTGCCTTGGATTGTTTGGACTTTCTGCTTTTGCAATAACACAAAGGGTAAAGGAGATCGGAGTCCGGAGAGTGTTGGGGGCGAAAGTAAATACCATTGTTACGCTATTATCAAGGGACTTTTTAAAACTGGTTTTAATCGCTTCAGTTATAGCTTTCCCGGTTGCCTGGTATTGTATGTCGAACTGGCTGCAGGATTTTGCTTACCGGACCAGCATTCAATGGTGGGTATTTGTTTTGTCGGCTGTCCTGGCTTTAATTGTTGCCCTGGGAACAATTAGTTATCATGCTATAAAAGCGGCTGTTGCAAATCCGGTTAAAAGCCTGCGTTCGGAATAAAATGAGTGCCGGCTGAATCAGGGCCAGTAGGACGGTTTAATGGTGCTACCACCGTTATAGGTGCAGTCAACACAAAGATTGGAAGAGTATAAATAAACCGGGAAATGATATATTGAATCTAATCCCTGACCGACCAGACTATTGCCATATGGTCCGCCGGGTGGCTGAAAATGAACGGAAATCAATTGCGGTGCATCATAGCTCAGGATGCAATTCCCATAGTACGGTTGGTAGTACCACGGAATCACCACGTTTTTGCTGATGAAAATTCTTTGTTGCTGGAGCGTTGTAAAACTGATAAAACCAATACATTTTATGTCGGGGTTGTTCATGCATAGTATGTTTCCCAGTTCTGAAAAGGGTTGCAGATCGAATAAGGTCCCCAGCTGTTCAGTATTTTTTTTAAGGTTTGTCCAATAGTTGAAGCCATCCTGAGTAATGGCGTATTGTTTAACCAGAACGCTATACAATGCAGAAAGTTTAATGGAACCTGTCGGGATATAAACTGCCTCATACTTGTACACAATATCACTGGATAATTTAGCCGTGGACGTTACTTCTATATTGGTGGAATTGTGTGATTGATAGCATCTGTAAATTTGATTTGCCAGACTTCTGGGAATAATATTATTTTCATCTATATATTCCAGAAAGGAATCGAAATCAGAAAGATATTCCCAGGTTTCCTCGTACTCGTAACGGTAATACCTGGTATTATTCGCTGGATCATGCGTGTTTATATAAATATGAACACCGGCAGAGTCCTGAGCCCAATATACGGAGTCCATGGGCGGGCTTGGATGAACATTATTCAGTTCGGACCGAAATTCATTCCCGTCAGCTGTAATTATTTTCAACTGATATTGCCGGGAATTGTCCAGCAGGAGTTGACCAGCTGCATATTGACCATTTCCCATTTCGGTCAGCGGGTATTCCACGCCTGATTTATCCGACACTGAGACGCGGGCTTTCAGTTCTTTAACCTGAGGTGCAGTATCGGACAGGGACTTTGTACGCGAAAGCGTAATTTTACTTGAATCATTCCCACTAAAAATAATTCCGTCTACCACCAGCAGAAATGGATTGTTCCTGACGGAAGGTGGATTATATACTTCATTGCAA
>DASXKM010000602.1:0-2842 GCA_036496825.1 Puia sp.
AGTAAAATCTTTTTCATGCCCTGTTATTTGTTTTCCGGATCATGACTGGTCAGCGCTTCCTGCTGGGAAATAAGTTCTCTCACCTTTATTGCCTTGAAATCAATCCCGTCACGAATCGCTTCAGATGTTGGAAGTGCCCAAACATCCGGCAGGATTCCCCTTCCGTTTTTGATGCGGTCCCGGCTGACTACCATTCGAAAACGCGGCAGGCGGAAACGCAGGCCTGTATTGGGAAGGGTAACATCGGGAATAATCCAGGCTGTATTTCCGTAATACCCGCCGCCGGTCTCTTCTCCGACCAGCGTCACGTTTTTCTGACCTTTCAGATCTCCCGCGAATAATGTAGTGGCAGAAAAAGAGTTTCCGCCGATCAGGATAAAAACCTGGCCGTCGTAATGAAATTTTTCTTTCGGGGAATAATAATGCTTTTCAAAATACCGGAAATGTAATTTGCCGTCCTTGCCTTTTTTTGTAACGGCGGAAATCAGAAGTCCATACCAAAAGCCATTCTGAATATATTTTCTGTATTCGGAAGGGGGTTTAATCGTATACAGAGAATCGGCGAGTTTAAATTTATGATCGGCAATATATCGTGTGAGTAAAGTGGATAATCCCGCATCGCCTCCGCCATTCGATCTGACATCAATAATCAGATTCTTAATTTGATTTTCCTGTAGCGCCCTGAACGAGTTCTTAAAAAATCTTCTGAGGTGATTCGAACGGTCAAAAGTAGTAACGGTCATGAAGCCGGTTTTCATAACTGTATCCAGTTGAAGATTTATGGAAGAAAGATAGAAACTTGGTTTTTCTTTTTTCTTTCCGGATCCTTTTGCCGGCAGTCCGTGACTCAGGATTTTTTTATTCATGGTATCAGCCCTGAAATCGTATGGTTTCACGTAAGTCTGGCTCTCCAAACCCTGACTATCGATATAATGTATATCAAACGAATCAGTCAGTCCAATCACATTTTTATAAAGATTAGCAAAAGCGAATCCTGTGCTGAGGCTTTGGTATTTCCCGTTCATGCTGTAACCATCCGTGGTTATATAGTTGAAAAGAGTATCTGTCAATGCCTTTGTGGTATATCCGTTGATTGATTTCACAATGGTGCCCCTTTGCAATAAAGGATCCTTTCTCCGGAGGTTCGCAGAAATTACCATTGTATCTGACCAGAACTTTAATGCGAACGGAAATGCCAGGGAAGCAGCCGTATCAATATAACGGTTGAAAGCTTTTGAACCCTTTATACTTGTATGGCCACAGTCCAGCTTTGAAATAACATAGGCCAGTAGATCACGGAATTGAATTTCATTCATAGAGTCCTGCAGCGACCGAAAGCCCTGGTCAAAATAATAATCCATGCTGTCTTTTGTCGTGTACCAGTAAATACTTGGATGGGAACTTTCGAGAATATGGCGGAATAACGCGTAGTCCGACTGCAGTTCCGCAGGCGGAAATTTATACTGGGGATTATATGTTTTGCGTGAAGAAGAACAGGAAACGATCAGGATCATGCAAATGCATGTCGCTACATAAGTTTTCAGTTTCCGGATCTTTCTTAGCCTGTCGAACATTCTCATTTGGTAAATGCGTTCCAGCCCTGGGCTGTAATATCAAATTTGTTTCCACCCTTCGTAAGGATTTTCCTGCCTTCTTCGGGATCTGTCATATAACCAATTACACTGATATTTTCGTTTAAAACCAGCTTATTATACTCTTCCGGACGCACCGTGAAAAGCAGTTCATAATCTTCTCCTCCGCTCAGGGCACAGGCCGTGGGGTCCAGTTCGAATTTGTAGGCTGCATTCCGGGTTTCATCTGCAATCGGAATTTTCTCTTCATACAATAAACATCCAAGATTGCTCTGCCTGCAGATATGCAGGATTTCGGAACTTAATCCGTCACTGATATCCATCATCGAAGTTGGCACGATTTCTTCTTTTTCAAAAAACTCAATCGTCTTTTTGGCCGCTTCTGGTTTGAGCATCCGGCCTATAACGTATTTTTCGCCTTCAAGGTCTGGCTTGATGTTGGAATTTTCCAGAAAAATCTTTTTTTCCCTTTCCAAAAAAACAAGCCCCAGATATGCCGCACCCAGGTCTCCGCTACAACATAACAGGTCGCCTTTTTGGGCTGTGGAGCGTTGCACAAACTTATCGGGAGCCACTTCACCAATTGCGGTAACTGAAATAATAAACCCCTTCTGGGATGAAGAAGTATCCCCGCCTACCAGGTCTACGCCATATTTTTCACAGGCGGCATATACTCCCTCATAAAATTCATCCAGCGCCTCCAGGCTGAAACGGTTGCTAAAACCCAACGAAATCAGGAGCTGGGTAGGGGTGGCATTCATCGCATATATGTCACTCAGATTGACTATCACCGATTTATAACCTAAGTGAAGAAGCGGAGTATATATCAGGTCAAAATGAATATTTTCAATCAACAAGTCTGTTGTGAGTACGGTTTGTTTTCCAAAATGATCGATCACCGCCGCATCATCGCCTACGCCAAGGATACTGGACGCGTTTTTAATTTCAATATTTTTTGTAAGGTGATCTATCAGGCCGAATTCACCCAATGAAGAGATTTCAGTGCGGTGTTCCATATTATATTTTTTTCATAGAATGATTCATTTCTTCCCAACAGGCACGGGATCTCCCGCAATCCATTTTAATAATTCGGTATGTATTTTACCGTTGGTTGCCACTATCTGCGGTTGATATGGTGAGTACGGTTTCCCGCTAAAATCGCTCACTTTTCCGCCAGCCTCGCGGACAATTAGAAATCCCGCCGCACTATCCCAGGCTTGCAGTTTATGTTCATAAAACCCATCAAATCT
>DASXKM010000603.1:0-11803 GCA_036496825.1 Puia sp.
TTCGGCATGTTCTTTTAGTGCCGCTTTGTAATCTTCCATCTGAGCTGAATCAATCTGAAGTTTTGCTATCCTCACAACCAGATCTTTTTGCTGTGCTGATGCACTGCCGAAGGAAAATAATGCCATGGCACATATGATTAATATTCTCAGCATTCCGGGCTTATTAACGAGTAGGTTGTTTATCATTTGTTTTTCTTTGACTTTTCTATCCTTAATAGACACACCCGCGATTTCAGGATAATCCAATAACTCAAATTTAAATTCTTTTCTAATCAATTCCAGCTGTCAACACTAAACCATTCCTCAATCCTAAGTTTTTCTGTTGCTACAAATCCCCTGAAAGAATATTCATTAGATGCGGGGTCATATAAATAATCTTCCTTCCATTTCTGATAGTGAGCAACAGTCAGTTCAATGGCATCCAGAATAAAGTCAACTTCCGCGGTTGTCATCGTGGGATGTACAGACAACCTGATCCACCCGGGTTTGCATAAGAGGTTTCCGGATTGAATCTGTTTCAATATCTCATAAGACCGGGTCTCATCAATCTGCAGGAGAAAGTGCCCGTAGGTTCCGGCGCATGAACATCCACCTCTTGTCTGAATACCAAACCGGTCATTCAGCATTTTTACAAACAGACTGTATTGTGCCCCACTTACTATAAAGGAAATAATACCCAGCCTTTTTTTAATAGGTCCTTCCAGAATTTCAATTTGTTTCATTTTTGAAAGTCTGTCGAAAACGTGTTCCAGTATTTTTTCTTCCCTTGCTAAAATATTTTGAACGCCCATGGCTTCCTTCAGCCGGATACACATTGCGGCTTTTATACCCTGCAAAAAAGGCGGGGTACCACCGTCTTCCCGTTGTTCGATATTGCGGATATATTCGTGAACACCCCAGGGATTTGTATAGTCGACCGTGCCTCCACCCGGCTGATCCGGAATTTTATTTTTATAGATATGCCTGCCAAATATCAAAACACCCGCTGCACCCGGTCCGCCCAGAAATTTGTGAGGCGAGAAGTAGATGGCATCCAGATCTGCACCATTTTCTTCCGGATGCATGTTGATATCAATATAGGGAGCGGAAGCCGCAAAGTCAACAAAACATAATCCACGATGGATGTGGATCATTTTCGCGATTTCATGATACGGTGTCTCTATACCCGTGACATTTGAGCAGGCGGTAATCGCAGCTATTTTATTTTTACAATGCGTGTATTTTTTCAACAAATAGCTAAACTTCTCCAGATCAACATTTCCATTTTTATCACAGGGAATAATTTCCACTTTAGCGACGGTCTCCAGCCAGCTGATCTGGTTGCTGTGATGTTCCATTTCAGTCACGAAAACTACGGGCCGTAATTGTTCATCAACAGAAAACCATTTTTCATCAGAATTTTTCAAATAATCCGCCGCGCGCTCCGGCATCCTCAACCCTAAAATTCTTTGCAGTTTATTGACCGCGGCTGTCATGCCACTTCCGCAAAAAACCAACACGTCTTCCTTATTTGCCCTAACATGCTCTTTGACTATTAGCTTTGCTTTTTCATAAGCCCCCGACATCAAAGAGCCTGTTACCGTAGTTTCTGTGTGGGTATTTCCCAGGAAAGGCATGAGATCATTTTGCATACATTCTTCAATGGGACGATAAGCCCTGCCACTGGCGGTCCAGTCGGCATAAAAAATTTCCTTTGGTCCGAAAGGAGATTCAAAAACCTGTTTAGAGCCAACGATGTTCTTCCTGAAACCGGCAAAATAATTCTCCAGATCCATTTCCGGGTTCATAAGCCCTGACTGGTCCTGCAGTATTGATTCTTTTTTCACGGAAATTGTTATTTAGGCTGGGTTTTATCAAAAATACCAAACAGGTCATGCGGTTTTTTCCTGAACTGATCATGGAATAAATAGGCCGTGAGGAAGATATAGCTGATAAATCCAAAAACAATCAGCAACTGGATGATGGATGTTTTTTGAATATCCTGTCTGGATTTCGCATCACAGATTTCTCCCGGGCAGTATTGAGCTTTTTCTTTGTAAAAAATGGAATAGAATTTACATCCCAGGCAGATGCCAAATGCCGATTCGAAGAAAAGGAATATCAGGCAAATCAGACAGATAACGCCTGTGATCGGACTATAAGAATTTACCAGCACCATAAAAACGAACATGGTCGCAGATAACGTTATCCCAATGATCCAGGCAAATTTCTTTTGCTGCGCGCCCACATATTCGGGCACCTGGTTCCTGACGATCAAACGGCCGAGTATTAATGTGGGGGAATATTTCGGACTGACAAAAACACGAATGATAAAGTCGGTCATGAAAAACGTGATCACATATTTGATGGGCAAAAAATTGTTCTTAAAAATGATCATCATGAGAGAAAAAAAAGTGGCCAGGAACAGAATTCCCGCCGATGCCCTGATTTCCCTTTCATTTAAAACAGGAATATGATATCCTTCTACATTTTCTCCGAATTTTAGTTGCGGGGTCATTGGTTTGTTTTTTTAATTGAAGACTGTACGAGAATCATTTCTTGTACAAGAATATACAATTACATAAAGCATTGGAAGCCGTTGTCAATGAACAACGGGTTTTGGTAAACAAACAGCGAGTGGAGGTCAATGTTCCAAATGAATATCAGCCATACGATCAGGCCATGAAATGAAAACTGATAATCGATTTTCCATTCGGAAGAAGACTTTCTTCTTCCCGGAACCGAAAAAGCAGACGATGTTACTTTACGAAGATCGAAGTGGCTACGGTTTGCTCTGATCCGTTTGTCAGTTTTACTTCAACTCCATTTTTCCAATAAACGGCGTATGAGGGCTGGTCCTTGTTATAGGCGTATCCTGCAACATATACATCATTGCCCGATACATAAATAGAGCTGGCAAATGCATTGGCGGCGCTGCTGTGAAGAACGGTTTCAACTCCGTTCTTCCAGTACACAGCGTTATTGACCATTTGATTGGTTGTTTCTACCATGCCTGAAATATACAGATCACTGCCGGAGGCAAAAACAGAACTGACTATACCGTAATTATTGTTGGGAGAGGTTAAATCGTATCCCGTATTCAGATCGGTAGCGGTACCCTTTGCCCAATAATTTAAATAGGGAAATGGAGAAGCAGCATAGTTTACATAACCGACAACATAGGTATCGTTGTTTACAACGGATATCCCATTGACGCGTACATGTTGAGTCGGTACACTATAACCCGTCAGACATACAATGTCTCCGTTCTTCCAGTATACCGCATTGTATCCGCGTGTGCCGGCAATATATACATCGTTGCCCGAAATACAAACCGACGTCGCAAAACTGCCGGAATCCGTTATGTTGTCGAGAAACGTTTCCGCACCATCCTTCCAGTAAACTGCTTTGCTACTGTCGTTCCCGGCGATATATACGTCGTTGCCGGAAATGCAAAGCGAATTAGCAGCACCATAGGTTGACTGGATAGGAAGTTTAGTTTCTAAATTGTTCTGCCAGTATACAGGTACGGCATCTGCACCTGCGATATATACATCGCTGCCGTTTACACAAATCGAATTGGCATATGTATCACTTGTTCCGTTGGAGAGCATTGTTTCCTGCCCATCCATCCAATACTTCGCTATATGGTTTGTTCCGCTGGAGCCACTGTATCCGGCAACCAGTACAATGCGTTTGTCCGAATGACCGTCTTTGAAAATTGAACCTGGCTCGCTTTTACAGGACATGCTGGTAACGGCAATACCGATCAATAAACCCAGGAGCGGTTCACCAGCAAACGAATTGAAATACATAAGGACGTTTTAATATAAAAGTTTCCTGACCACGCGGACACTGGATTATTTGCGAACGGGATATTGAGAAAATAAAGGAGGATATCTCTGGAGTTGGTAATTGGTAGGAGTACTGGATAAGCAGCTTGTGCAGGTTTTGAAGTTATGATTTTTAAATGATATCAATACCAAAATTTAATAACATATCAGTCACGTCGATGTAGATTTTTTAAGTGATGAATACATAGTGAACCCAGACGATGTCTTCATTTACTGCATAGTTGGTAAGCGTATATTTACGGTCCGTAAAAGCCGCAGCGAGACTGAGGATCGCATTCTTCAGTACTTCTTTTCCGCCTTTCAGATTAAACTGGTGTTCGATCCAGTCGTCAGTTATCAGTTGATCGATCACCTCCAGATCTGCATTGCCAAATCCTTTTTCGACGATCTGTCTCAGTACATGTTGTTTGTTCTTTGCCATCATTTATTTTTTAAGCGACGTCAAAAATCCCAAGTCTGTTGTATCAAAGAAGCATCACTGAAAACCATGATAATGAATTGGAGACGGAATTGCTGAAGGGAATTGGGTACTTTTGTTCTTTCTTATTAGCATTAGATGATTGCAGAAAAATATAAAACACTACGCGGCCAGCGGCTTCCTGAAAACTTTTCTGTTCCGGATGATTTCTTCCGGCCGAATGAAAACAAAAATCCGTTTTGTGTTTTTATGATCACCTGTCTGGGAGCCGACCGCTTCCTTTATCTCGATGATAATTTTTTTGAATTGACAGGTTATACCAATGAACAATTCAGAAAGGGCGGCATGGATTTCTGGTTTCCGCTGATTAACCCGGAGGACATGCCAAAGGTTTCCACCCGTATCATCGAATCGCATAAAGAGTTAGCACGTTACCAAACCGGGGACACATATCCGCCACCTCTGGTATTGGAATACCGCTTCAAACATCCGCAAAGAGGATGGGTCGGGCTGCGCGACACACGATATCTGGTTTCTTTTACAGAAGAAAAAATCATCGATCAGGTACTCTGCCGCTTCGACCGTTTAACCCTGGATTCAGATGAATGGGCGGAGCTGGATGACTGGGTTCGGAAAGATAAATCTTGTACCCGGTTGCTGGAAGTGGCCATGCTTCATGAGAAATCAAAAAGCAAAACGTCCATCGAAGCCGGGAATGTGAACCCGGTCAAAGCCAGTCCGGCCTGGGTAACCTTATTAACCCGGCGCGAAAAAGAAATCCTGCACCTGATCAGCGAGGGACTCTCCACCAAGATGATCGCCGACCGCTGTCATATCAGCATCCATACCGTTGAAACACACCGGAGCCACTTGCTTGAGAAAATTCAGGTGCGCAATTCCATGGAGCTTGTAAAAGAGGCTTCAAAAGTCTACTGGCTGTAGCCTTCTACCAAAAAATCATGGTTTTCATTGATTGTCCGGCTTTGTAATCTGCCGGAGCTTTGCCATATGAAAACAAATACAAATAAAAACTTCTGGCATACCATCGTGATTGGGGGTGGACAGGCAGGTCTGGCGACCGGTTTTCATTTGAAAAAAATGAATATCGATTTTGTAATCCTGGATGCAGAATCGCAGACGGGTGATTCCTGGCGCAAACGATGGGATTCATTAAAACTGTTTACACCAGCCTGGAATAATGGTATGCCCGGCCTTCCCTTTCCCGGAGATCGAAACTCTTTTCCTGGCAAAAATGAAGCGGCCCGTTTCCTCCAGGAATATAAAGAGAAGTTTGATCTGCCTGTATTATTTAATTCGCGCGTGACGATGGTGAAGAAATCAACACATGGTTTTCAGATTAAACTGGAAGACCGCATGCTAGAAACACAGAACATCGTGATGGCGACGGGCAACTATACCATTCCAAAAATACCATCATTTGCCACGGAGCTGGATGCGGGCATTCAGCAATTGCATTCTTCTGAGTATAAATCACCATCTGATCTGCCTGAAGGAAATATTCTTGTCGTGGGTGCGGGCACTTCGGGATTTCAAATCGCCATGGATCTGTTGAATGATAAGCGGACGATTTTTATTGCAGGTAAACCTACACCGCAGATTCCCGATTTTATATTTAAATATTTCGGAAAACAATTCGTGTGGGTGAATAAATATATTCTGAATACAAGTACACCCATGGGGCGGAAATTCCAGGCTGCTATCATGCAGGGTAAGGGGGCGCCGCTTATAAATATCTCACCGGAAGCAGCAAAGCTGGCCGGTGTGAAAATCCTGCCCCGAATTAAAAGTGGGCATGACGGTTGGCCCGTTACAGAAAATGACGTGAAGATAATACCTGCTGCCATTGTATGGTGTACCGGATTTCATCCTGATTATTCCTGGATGGATCTGCCGGGTGCGATTGCGTCCAATGGATATCCTGAAACTTTTCGTGGCATTTCAGCGAAGTATCCTGGATTATATTTTGTGGGCTCTTCATTCCAGTATTCGCTCACATCTACCTGGATGGGTGGCGTGGGCAGGGATGCTGCCTTCATTGTAAATCATATACGTTCAAATAGAAATTCATCTGAATTGAAACTTGAAAAATCATTCGCAAGAAACCGGTGACGATAATACTCAATGAAAACCGACGCAACGGGAAAGTTTTCTCCCCCGAAACGCGGGATCCGATCGTAAATCGGCGAAGCCTCTCGCCAAAAGCTTCTGCTGCCGAACTCATTCAGATTATAGGCTTGTTGTCAAATGCGCATACCTACTATCGTGTATACAAACCGTCCTTCTAAAAAGAATAGGAATTTAATGTGAAATAGTTTTGCTTAGGGCATTAAAGTAAATCGAATGAATAGTAAGATTCACGGGTATTTATTAATAACCATCCTCTTTTTTCTTTCCCAGGATATTTACGGCAAAAGTCCGGGCCCGGAAAATTCTTACCGGTATTCTGTTGATCTTTTGAAAATACATAACAACGAGGTGAATGTAAGTCTACTCACACCCAGGATTACAACTGCAAAGGCAATATTTACTTTCCCAAAAATCATCCCGGGTACCTATAGAATATCCAACTACGGGAAGTTTATTTCAAATCTCCGGGCTTCTGACGGCGCGGGTAAGCCGTTGGTTGTAAAACGGCTTAATGATAATCAGTGGGAGATAAATGATGCAAAACAGACCAGGAAGATATCTTATACTGTGCATGATATATTTAATTCCGATATTCCGAATGCTATTTTTCCGATGGCTGCAACGGATATAGAGGATAAGGACATCGTTGTGAACACATTTGGATTCTTTGGATTCTTTGAGGGGATGTCCCGACTTCCTTTTGCACTTACATTTACAAGGAAACCCGAATTTTATGCTTCAACCAGCCTGATTCCGACGGCCAGTAAAGGAAATACCGACGAATTCAGTGTGAAAAATGTAGATGATCTCTACGATGCGCCCATTTTATATTCTGTGCCGGATACCGCAACGCTAAAGATTGGTAAAACAGATGTGTTGATTTCCGTTTATTCGCCCAATAATAAAATTCACGCCCCTCAGATTGCTGAGTGGATGCATGATTATTTATTTGCAACGGCGCGATTTCTCGGTGGGGAACTACCGGCCAGCAGGTATGCGTTCCTGTATTATTTCCGTGATCCTGCGGTGAAGCAGTTTTTTCCACTCGGCCTTGGCGGTGCGTTGGAACATAATACTTCTTCCTTTTATTATCTCTATGAAGTACCCCAGCAGCTTTCAAGGGAAGCCATTGTTGATGTTTCTTCTCATGAATTCTTTCACATCATTACGCCGCTCAATATCGCGTCAAAGGAGGTCAGGGAATTTAACTGGGATACTCCGGTCATGTCAAAACACTTGTGGTTGTATGAAGGTGTAACTGAATATTCGGCCCACCATGTTCAGGTGATGACAGGACTGAATACAGTCCCCGTTTTTCTTCAAAAAATGTCAGACAAGATCACTATTTCAAGAACCAGGTTCAATGATAGTCTGTCTTTTACAGAGCTGAGCAGACGTAGCACGGATACGGATAGTAACGAATATGTCAATGTCTATCAGAAAGGTGCATTGATCGCGGCCTCACTGGATTTATACCTCCTTCATTTATCGGGAACAAAAATGGATCTGCGGAAGCTGATGGAAGAATTGAAAAAAAAATATGGGAAGGAGCGATATTTTGAGGACGACAGTCTGTTTGATATCATTACCAGGATGACTTACCCTGAGGTGAGGGGATTTTTCTCAAAATACGTTGAAGAAGGGATACCAATTCCATATGAATACTTTTTTGGCCTGGCGGGTGTAAAATATATTCCGGCGTCAGTCAGAAACGGGTTTGGGTTAGGCCGGCCGACGATGACGGCTGGTGAGCACAATCACTTATTAATTGTCGATACCAGTGGTATGAATCCCCTGGGCAAAAAGATCGGCTATCAGATCGGTGATCTGATATATAGTATCAATGGAGTAGAAATAAATGCCGGAAATTATTCTGTAGTAAAAAATGAAATCGGCGACAAAATAAAGGAGGGAGACCCGATGGAGATCAAAGTGGGTAGAAAAAATGCCTCCGGTAATCTGGATACAGTGTCGCTAAAAACGGTTTATTTACCGATGCCAGCTGCAGTACCAGGTAAACTGGAACTCATGCCAGATCCCACGCCTGAACAGATGGCTGTCAGGAATTCATGGCTGGTTCTTAAAAATTGATATCCTACTCCGATCGAAGGCTGATGATCGGATTCGCGAGTGCCGCATGGATGGCACGATGCGCTACCGTGAGCCAGGCAATCAATATAGAACTTCCGATGGCAAGTAAAAATATGGAAGCTCCGAGCGGAATCCGGTACGCATAATTCTTCAGCCATTCATGCATGATATACCACGCGATCGGTGCGGAGATCAGAAATGCCAGGAGGATCAATAACGTAAATTCTTTTGACAGGAGATAAATGATCGTGCGAACAGAAGCGCCCAACACTTTCCGGATGCCAATTTCTTTTGTACGCTGCACGGCCATAAAAGATACCAAACCATACAAGCCCAGACTGCTGATGAAAATGGCGATACCCGCAAATATTTTATATAGCTGCGAAAGCTGATCCTCCTGTTTATAGAAATTTTCAATCGTTTGATCCAGGAAGTGATATTCATATACAAAGTCCGGATAAGTGCTCGTCCAGAGTTTTTCGATAAAGGGCAATACAGTTTTTTCAGTTCCCGGTTTTATTTTGATATTGATGGTTTGGTAAACACGTTTCCAGGTACTCATGACCACAGGCGACAGCGGACGCCGCAGCGAATTGACATTGAAATCGCGTACAACGCCGACAATATTGCCGTTTAACCTGCCATCCCAGAAACTGATCTGTCTGCCAATCGCATCCTGCGGATTTCGAATGCCTAACTTCTTCAACAGCGTTTCATTCACAACAAAATCACGCACAGTATCACTTTGACTATACGCGCGGCCTGCAATGAACCGGAGGTCGAAAGTGTTGAAATAATCAGGATCAGCCCATTTAAGGTTGGCACTGAAGTCAGTGGCCTTCGTCGCATGATCATATTTAAAATCGCTGCTCCAGTTGTTGTCGGACGACGGGCTCGCATAACTAAAGCTCACTTTTTGAATATCAGGATTTGATTTCAGCCGATCACGCACAAAATCCAGTTTCGTCAGGTTTACACTGTCATTGATCAGCGGCACGTTGATGATCGCCGCTTTATCAAATCCGAGTGAAGCATTTCTAAAGAAATTCATCTGGCTTACCACCAGGATCATTCCAATGATCAGGATATGGGCGATGGCGGATTGAAGAACAACCAGTCCCCGCCTTAAAGAAACGCCGCCCACCATTTCGGAGCTAATCCTGCTTTTTAACGCAGTAATGGGATTAAAACCAGATAAGATAACAGCCGGGTAACTGCCGGAAAGAAGAGTAACGATCAAGGCGGTACAGAGCACAAATAAGATCAGTGAAGGATCTTCCATCAGATTGAACTGGATTTGTACTTCGAGGAGTTTATTGAGAAAGGGCAGGACAGAAATTGCAATGAAGATGGCCATGACGCAGGCGCTGCAAACGATGATCGCAGTCTCCATGAGGAATTGTATCGCCAATTGTTTGCGGTTGCTGCCAAGTACTTTTCTGACACCCACTTCTTTGGAGCGATTGACGGCCTGTGCAGTGGCGAGGTTAATAAAATTTACGCAGGCGATCACGATCAGGAAGATACCGATGAGCATGAGTGCGGTGATCAGGGAATGACTGAAAGTATGTCCGTTGTAATTTCCAAAACGTTCGTCAAAATGAATTTCTTTTAGAGGTTGAAGTATATAACTGTCTTTGGAATATTCTGCGGGCTTATGTTTTTTCGCAAAGGACGCAAGGTCCGAATTGAATTTCTCTGGTGTGAGACCATCCGGTAAAACAATAAATGTGTAAGCGCCTCCATAAGTGCTGACCCAGTCTGTCAGATTGTTTTTAATATTCGTATTGGCAAGGGCGGAGTAGGGTACCACAATTTTGAGTGGAAAATCAGAATTGGACGGAACATTTTTCAAAATCCCGGTGACAATGTAAGGCGTCTTGTTCGCCAGGGTGATGGTTTTGCCCAAAGCATCCTTCCAGTTTCCGAAATACTTTTCAGCAGTGGATTGCGTGAGAACAGCATTGTTCGGGTTTTTCAATGAAGTTGCTGCATCGCCATTCAGCCATTCGAAATAAGATATACGGAAGAATCCGGGTTCGGCATAATAGATATTATCCTCCACAAATTTATTCGTTTGTTTGTCACCGTTATTTACCGTAACCTGACTGCCACGACTAAATATGGCAGCCACTTCCTTTATCTGCGGAAAGTCGATTCGGATGCCACCGGTGACCGGAAAAGAGACGCCGTCGTGATAGCTTACACCTTCCAGGTTATGAAATTCTGTAGAGACGCGGTAGATGCTGTTTTTCTTCGGATGAAAATTATCAAAACTGCTTTCGAACCGGATCACCAGGAACAGGAGCAGACTCGACGCAATGCCGACCGTCAGTCCAATGGTGTTGATGAGGGCATAACTTTTATTTCTTTTCAGGTTTCTGAAAGCGGTTTTGAAATAATTTTTAAACATGAGGGATGGGTTGTAAGAGGTTTCGGATCAATGAATATGCCAGTTTGGAATGAGTTGTCGGATAATGATTTGCGGAACCTGTTGTGTTGTGAACTGTTCGTATCTGGACAGGGGGGTGTTCGGTTGGAATTGAATTGATTGTCGATTGTGAGTTTACGACTCGACCGATGGGACTTCCATACGCTTATTTCATGAAATGGTTACCGCCATTGGACGGTTTTCATTAAAAGATATATTTCCAGCCGTTATTTTCGCCACCTTGATATATACCTGTATATGCGTTGTCGTGGCTTCTTGTTTTCACTGATTTTCGGAATAGTTCTTTTTTCGTGCAGAAAGAATCAGGAACCTGTTCCCGTTAATCCACCGACAGATATTCCGGTCCCGCCCTCCAGACATATTTTACTAAAGGATATCGTGATTGCTCATCTGCCCTCACCCTTTTATCACTTCGAGTATGGTCAGGACAGTTTACCAGCAAAAGTTGATTTTGCTTCCGGATTTTCCATATATGATATTTTCTACGGTGAAAATAAGATCGCTGAGATGAGGAATAATGTGATCGTCAATCACGATACATTGAGATATTCGTATGACTCTGCAGGAAAGCTGGCTCTCATAAAATTTATAAATGATTCCAATATTGTGTACAGGCTTGTATTCTTCGAATATGCCGGGGACCTGATTAAGAAGATAGAGTGGAATATCAAAGAAGGGAATGTTGGTTATTATATTGACCGAATGGTAACATTTGATTTTTATCCCGACAGCAATCTAAAGACTATGGTTGACTTCAGGGCCGCTTACAACGGCTCGTCGGAACAGACCCTGACCACCTTGTTTGAACAATATGACACAAAAACAAATGTGGACGATTTCACCCTGGTCCACGATACATAC
>DASXKM010000604.1:0-12877 GCA_036496825.1 Puia sp.
CACGGTAATAATACGCACACCGATATTACGAAGGGCATGATCATAGACATTTCTTGAAGGACGTGGAATTACAACTTCTGTTTTTTCAAAACCTGTGAGATCAGGTATTCGTACCAGTCTTTCCGGGTTTCCGCCGGTTACGCAGGCAGCGGTCACATGTTTCATGGCAGCCGCACATCCCGCCGAAATCATTCCCCATTCTGCCTTTGTCAGTTCAGCAAGCCGCTGTCCAATGCCACTGGCGAGCTCATCGTATTGTACAAAACTTTTAGCGGCAGAATCCATTGCGTTACGAACAGCCTGCCTTTCAATGGAGCCACCGATTATCGTGTATGTGCCCATACAATTGATGATTGGTTCTACCGCGATAGACTGATAGATGGCGGGACCCGGAACCAGCGGGCCCGGAGAAGCCGGAACTTCTGAAAAGGCGGAGGCCTTTTTCGTTGGAAAAACAGCGGCGGCACCCAGCGGTAAAATGGAAAGTCCTTTCAGGACATCTCTTCTTTTCATGTGATTTATTAAGAAGTAAATATAATGTGGGCAGGTATCAGTTCAAGAATTTGCCGGTGTTTTCCGAAAGATTTCATTTCTCTTCAGTGGCAGATCATTTCGGACAGGCATTAATGGAAATATTAAATTTACTAAAAAACTGACAGCTCAATTTCATCTGACTCATTGATTTTTGATAAACAAGGGAAAATTATAATCATGCCATTTGCTATTCGTGTTGCAGAAAATTCCGATGCCGGAGCGATTGCCCGTTTGTCCGGGCAATGGGGTTACGGGTCAACGAAAGAAAAGATGTTGCGGTGTTTGCAGGAAATCGGAAATAATCATGATCATGTTTTGTATGTATTATGCGAAAACGATCAGCTTGTCGGATGGATTCACGGGATATACTCCCTGCGAATAGAATCTGATCCTTTTGTGGAAATCGGCGGTCTGGTCGTGGATAAGGATCACAGAAGACTTGGTTTGGGAAAATCTCTTGTTGATAAAATCGTTGAATGGTCCCTGTTCAAAAAATGTAGTCTGATCAGGGTTCGTTGTAATATCATCAGGAAGGAAGCCAATATTTTTTATAAAAAAACCGGCTTTCAAGAAATAAAGCAACAGAACGTATACGAATTCAAACCCCTTTGCTGATTGCTATGTATCTTAGAAGGAAATATTCAACATGCCAAACCGCCTATTCCTCCTTTTGTTCTGTTTTATTATAAACACGAACACGTATGCGCAGATGTCAAACAAAGAAATTGAATCTTCCGTAGAACGATTAAATAAAGCGATGATCACGCCCGACAAATCCGCACTGGATATGTTAACGGCAGAAGAATTAAGCTATGGTCATTCCACCGGCGTCGTGCAGAACAAATCAGAATTTATAAAAGACATATTATCGGGTCCGGTTAAATTCTCCCGGATTGATAACGCAGATCAGCGTACCACCGCAACCGACAATACGGCGACCGTGCGTAATATCTGTTCTATTAAAGGTACGCGGGACGGGGCTCCGCTCGACTTAAAAATCGGCATTCTGATGATATGGGTTAAAAAGGGTGATGGCTGGAAATTACTTGCCCGTCAGGGATACAAGTTGCCATAAACAGATTGCAATCTGTCAACTTTTTTTGCCCGCTCATACATTGCAACCGGTTGTTCGTTACGATTTTCCAATTTTGAATTATTTTACGGAAATTTATATTACAACCATCTCATGATTGATGTTAAAATACAGTTGCATAATAGTTGAAGATGAACCACTCGCTGTAGAAATACTGACAGACTACATTAATCAGATCCCTTTTCTTGAGCTGAAATATGTTTGCGGTGATGCGATTTATGCAATGGAAGTTCTTCAGCAGGAAAAAATAGACCTGATTTTTCTGGATATCCACCTCCCCAAATTGAAAGGCATTGATTTTTTGGAATCATTGAAATATCCGCCGCGCGTGATCATCACGTCGGCGTACCAGGAATATGCGCTACAGGCATTCGATGGAAATGTAACGGATTATCTGCTCAAGCCGATTCGCTTCAGTCGTTTTCTTAAAGCCGTAAACAAACTGAATCAGCAGGCTCCGATACTGGCAGCCATTCCCGGCTTATCCCTTCCGGAAAGAAAATTTCTTTTTTTTAATGTCGCTAAAAAGAAGGTGAAAATATACCTGGATGAAATATTCTATATTGAATCGCTGCGTGAATATGTACGTATTACGGCACAGGGGACAACGATCATGACAAAATTCCCGTTAAACGAAGTAGAAGATTTATTTGCCAGTAATAATTTTATCAGGGTGCACCGTTCCTTTATCGTATCGAAGGAAAGGATAACGGCTTTTTCAGCTACCGAAGTTGAAATCAATGGTATTCAGATTCCGATCGGAAGAACTTACAAGGAATTTGTTCTGTCCGTTCTGGAAGGTGTTAATTAACTAATCCGGGTTTAGAATTCCACGTGATCAAACAGATCAATGGCCAGATGGACTTTAAAAGTTTTTTCTTCATTCCTTACATCCAGCTTAAAATCCTTGTAGGTTAGTTCCAGTTGTCTCCGCACATTGCAAAGTCCAATGCTGCTCTTTGCGCTTCTTGTTTCAATGTGCTCCCTGGAATTTTCAATATCAAACTGAAGTTTACCTTTCTCAACTTTCAGTCTCATGTGGATAAATGTTTCGAACCTGGTTTCACTGATTCCGTGTTTAAAGGCGTTTTCCACAAAGGGTAACAGCAGAAGCGGACTAATATGATAGGCGCCCATATCCATTTCCTTTTTAAACCAGATATTCAAACGCTCCGTATATCTTAACTGTTCCAGCTTCAAATAATGTTCAATGATTTCCACTTCTTCCGATAAGGCAATGAATGGACTGGTAGACTTATAAAGAATGAACTGTAACAAATCGGATAATTTCAGGATCGCCTCCGGTGCTTCATCTGATTTTCTGCGGGCCAGTGCATAAATATTATTCAATGTGTTCATCAGGAAATGCGGGTTAGTCTGATTCCGCAGAAATTTCAACTCTGTTTCGAGTTTTTCTTTTACAAGTATTTTATCTCTTTCCATCGCTCTCTGGCGCAGACGTGCAAATTTTACTGCGATGGCAATAGAGGTTACGTATCCGATCTGGAGAAGTGCCACCAACATGTCCCGTATATACCAGAAATCACCTGGAAAATGATTGTTGTACATATAAGGTGCCACGAAATAAATTCCGAGTAAACGGAACAAAAACACAGCTGCGATAATGACTGTCGTTGCTTCTGCTACAAGCCTCCATCTATTTGCCTTGATATTCCAGAATTTTGGAATGATCCGGTATATAAAATAGTAAACGATCAGCAATTTGGCCGGAAGCGAAATAAAAGCTGTTCCAACCGCCCGTCCGAACTGGTCATCCAGTGACCGGTCATTCATATTCCAGGTGTACTGGAGCATGATATCCTGCAGGAGGTAAACAAACCAGAATATAATATGGAGGCTAACTCTTTTCAAATGAGGATAAAAATCGGAAAAAAAGAATTAGGAAATTAAATTACCTACGATCGACGTCTTCTGGTGGACGAAATACAGGTGATACAGAGACATTTGTTGTATCCGGTTCCGGCAACTGCACTGTGGAAGAAGTCAAAAACTGAAGATATTCAGATTTGTAAGACGGGTGTGCCGTTCGGATCCCGGACCATTTGCAATTACAAACGCGATTCCGCTGAATGCGAGCGCTGAAAATGCGCTCGTCACTTCATTGCCATTATTAATCAGCGGATTTGCAATGGCACCCGGAACATGTAAAACGATAAACCATACCAATATCATGATCCCCAGCAGGTTTGCGATCAACCGCAGTTGAAAATTCAGGATGATGGCAATGCCGGCTCCAATCAGGGCAATGCCTGCGAAATACGTCCAAAAAAGATGAGACGGGATCCAGTCCGGAACCATATCCTGAACCGTTTTCGTATAATAAAAATGCGATACACCAAAACTGGTCATGGTGATTGCAAACATGATCCGGCCATAGGGAGCGATCTTGTCAGGAAATCCGGTAAATTTTGTTTTTATTTTTTCGGCGCCGGTATCTGCCTGCATTTTATTCGCGATCGCAAATGCGCCACCCGCGTATGCAAATTCCTTTAAAGGACTTATCCATAATCCCAGGTGGACCGGACTATAGGGACTTAGAAATAATTCAAACGGAACATAGCAGAATAAAAAAAAGAAGAGAAAAATAAAGGCGAGTGAGTATGCGAAAGACTTTACTCTCATTGAAAAAGCGATCGCGATTCCGGCAACGATCAGCCAGGCGGCCACGAGATATGAAAAATAGTTCAGCCCGGGGATTTGAAATGGCAGGGGCGGAAACAGAATATGAAAAAACTCTTTAAAAAAAAACTGCTGAAAGCCGGTGGCTGCAATGGCCAGCCCGTAAAATATACGACCTGTTTTACCTAATATCTCCATGGCTGTCGGGATTGAAGCTTAACTAAAGTTAACAGCAAAATCAACATCAACTTTATCCGGGGAAAACAGAAATACGAACAGAACATTTGTACCCATGAACTGACTGACAGGCGCTATGAATGTATGATAACTTTTTTTTAAACTGACGAATGTTCGCCACCTGCCCAATGATTACTTTTGTGCCATGGCAGAAAATTACAGAAGACCCACCAATACCAACGGTCCAATTCCCTTTACATTTGATGCAGACGGTCAGACATTTTCCGGAACACTGACGCCTTCCGGAAAATTACCAGCATTTGGCATGCCCAACACATTCATCCTGCGAATGTCCCGGAAACCTACCCTGACTATTTCTATTTATATGGGCAAATGGGTCATACAGGGAAGTTCTGCCTTTGTTCAGGGGCTGAGTGGATGGATAAATAATTATTATCGCTGATACGGAAATTTATACCAGTTCGATCGCATTCAAGTGATGATTCAGGTGATTTACATAATCATGTGCGAGGTTTTCAACGGTATGAAAACAAACATTTGTTTTTCCTGTATCACTCTGAATCTGCAGCCTGTGTGTGGGATAATTTTCCAAAACACGAATGATCTGCCTGTTCAGCAGGCGCCAGAGTTCGAGCAGTTCCTCGATATCTGCAGAAATATAATGTTGCGCGTCAACCCATTCTACCTGATCGTAGGTGAGCGTAAAATTTTCCGTATAAGTAGATCTCACAAAGCGCTGAAGATTTATCTGGGCGCTGTCTATTAAATGCCCGATGATTTCTTTTTTCGACCATTTATTGGGCCCCGCTTTATAATTCCAGTTCTTCGACAATAAATCCGCGTGTAAAAAATCCATCAGGGTTTTTTCAAGGTTTCTTGCTATTTCTTTCATAGTTGATATGAATAGTGATTTGCGTATGAAATACCTGTTGAAGGTGTCCCGAAGGTCTTTGGATGATACCAGGGGGCCGGGTAAATGATAATCCTGCTTTCTGGCAGGTAAAATCGAAAGCCTTTCCAAAGTTAATTGTCTCATATCCATGAGACGCAGCCATTGATATAAATGTTGCACCCGGGCTGAAAATTAATTTTATTATAACAGTCCCGTCAAATGATCCGCTATGCCGGATTTTTGGAAATAATTGTCCAGTCATCTTTTGCATGACCCTTATCTAACCAGGCATCCATTTTTTTGGCAACGGCCGGAATGATCATTAATGTATTATGGGTCGCATTTGCCTGTTCAACCATCAGGCGCGCATCTTTGCGGGCCATGCTTAGTTCCCAGGAAGGCTGATCAAAAGTATTGCTGGTGATCTTTCTGATCCGGCCCTGTGCTACTATGGCCGGATTGAGCGCTTCCAGCAAAGTTGTAATATCCGAGACGGGAATATTCAATGATTCCGCCAGGGTCAGCATGTCCGCTATTCCTCCTGTAAGACAGATATGAAACAGGTTGCCCAACAATTTGATCGAAGCTGCTTTTTCGGGTTGCTCTCCGAGGTTCCACAGTTTTCCGGTCATGCGGGACAATTCCGGTTCCAGCATTTTTACCACCTGCTGATCACCGGACACAAGCATTACTCCTGTACCCTCGAGCGCATTGGGCGGTCCCATAAATACGGGAGCGTGTATGTAAGTATAACCTTGTTTTTTCCAGTAAGCAGAACGTTTTGCTGCTCCGGGAGATGAAGTGGTTGTATGATCAATGATGATTACGCCGGGTTCAAAACTACCGGAAGCTTTTTCAAGGACATCATCTACAGACCCGTCGTCTGAAAGCGTCAGATGAATCCGGTTTGCTCCTTTCACAGCTTCCGTTAGCTGATCGAATGCCCTGGCGCCATATATCTCCAGTGATTTTGCCTTATCCGGTGTTCTGTTCCAGACATTTACTTTCTCTCCTTTCTTCAGAAGAGCGCGTGTAAAATTGGCTCCCAGGAGACCTGTTCCTAAAAATGCGATCATTTTATTTTGTTTTCTTATATCAAAATTACAGGATTCAGATTTATTTGGTTAGCCATTACCTTTATTCAATATAAAATATGCATATTCTCGTTGCGCCCAACGCCTTTAAAAACAGCCTGACGGCCACCGCAGCAGCGGATGCAATTCGTGAGGGATTGCTTGAAAGCGGACTCAAATGCGTCATTCAGTGTTTTCCAATCGGAGACGGTGGTGATGGAACAGCTTCATTAATTGTTAAACATCTCGATGGTTTTTTTATTGATGCACAGGCACATGATCCACTGGGAAGAAAAATAAATACGTCCATTGGCTTCGTTGACGAAGGCAAAACGGCTGTAATAGAAATGGCAGACGTATCCGGATTAAAACTGCTGCGGGAAAAAGAACCTGATCCGATACATGCAAACTCTTTCGGTTGCGGCGAACTGATCAGACTGGCTCTGCATTACGGAGCACAAAAAATTATTCTTGGCGTCGGGGGCAGCGCCACGATTGATGGTGGCTGTGGCGCTCTGCAGGCGATGGGTGCCCGTTTTCTCGACCGGTCAAAAAACGAGCTTGTTCCAATGCCCGAAAGTCTGATTGAGCTGGATACCGTCGATATTTCCGCCATCGACAGAAGAATTTTTGACACAGAATTCATAATACTTTGCGATGTTGATAATTTCCTGCTCGGGGAAAAAGGGGCAGCCGCCGTATTTGGTCCACAAAAAGGTGCCACCAAAGAGAATATCGTTCAGTTAGAAAAGGCGCTCAGCAGATGGAGGGATGTCACATTAAAACAAACTGGAATGGACATGGACATAATCCGCCATGGAGGTGCGGCCGGTGGAATTTCCGCCGGACTGAATATTTATTTAAACGCGAAGCTTGTACAGGGCATTGAATATTTCCTCGATATTACAGAATTTGAAAAGTCGCTTGAAAATTTCAATTTATTAATTACGGGAGAAGGAAGCATCGATCTTCAAACGCTGGATGGCAAAGGCCCTTTTGGCGTTGCCCGGAGAGCAAAGAAAAGAAATATTACAGTAATTGGTTTGGCAGGGAAGATATCTTCAACGGCAAAAACGGAACTGGATCGCTATTTCGATATGTTATTGCCGGTCAATCAACCGGATGAAGATCTGAAAACTTCCATGTTACATACTGCAGAGAATCTGCGGAGAAAAGCCATCCAACTGGGCAAAATGATTTCGAAAGGTTCTTTCCCGTCTTAACTGATTCATTATTTTGCAGCATTCCAACGGAACCAGCGGATACCGAGCACGGAGAATATTGTTGCGTATCCGATCGTTAACAAGAGAGCAATCGTCGAAGACTTATCCCAGGTTCCGGGCTGGAAACTGGAAGCCAGTATATGTTTGACAGTTCCATAGGGAGAATACTTTACAAGATCGCCGATTTGTTTTCCCAAAACGCCCAGCTCCCCAAACATTCCTACCATAATAAATATAAAATAGATCAGCCTGCTGGTTGAATGAACCGTCTCCGCATTTTTTATCAGACCCACAACCATTTGTCCCAGGCCGAGATACACTGCTCCTCCTACAAATGCTGTGAAGTAACCAAGCAAATACCCCATGGGCGTCAGTGTGATCTGATCAAAATAAGATCCGCCAATAAAAACAGCCGTTGTCATCAATAATATCATCGCCAGTTGCACGCACAGTCTGCTAACCATAATAGAAGAAGGAGCGACGGGGGCGACCCGGAGCCGCTGAAAAATGCCTTTCTCACGGTCACGGGCAACCGAGTTTGAATAGCCCATCAGCCCGATGGCCGTCAAACCGACCGTAATACAATTTGACAGTACAAAGGCCCCACCGAATTTATCGACCAGGCCTTTCCAGGACAGAAGAATAATGACCGGTACAATCAGAATAAGTATAAATGATTTCCGGTTACGCCATTGCGTTGTAAAATCTGCACGCAGCAGCGAGCGCATAACGACTTTGTTGGAAGGTAGTGTGATGGATGTCATAATAAATTATTTACGACCGGATCTCCTGCCCGGTCAGGCCGATAAATACATCTTCAAGTGTGATTTTCCCGCGTCGTGAAGCCCGTATAACTTCCGGCCGGTTTCTGTTTTTTTCGATCAGGTTGGCCGGTACATCCGTGGTCACGATCTGACCATGATCAATGATGGCGATACGGTCACAAATCGCTTCGGCTTCCTCCATGGAATGAGTTGTCAGCAAAATGCCATGGCCTTTCTCCCTTAATATTTCCATACGCTCCCAAAGCTGCCGCCTGGACTGTGGATCAAGACCGGAAGTGGGTTCATCCAACAGTACAAGTGGTGGCTGATGGATCATGGCGATCACCAGAGAAACGCGTTGCTGCTGACCGCCCGACAATTCGCCAAAACGTTTTCTTCCATCATTCTGCAACTTAATGGATGTCAGGATATCGCGCAGATTTTCATTCGTCAGTGATACACCATATATGCCTGCATATAAATTGACGATTTCAGAGACAGTAAGTTCAGACTGGAAACTGGTAGCCTGTAATTGTACGCCCATATTGGCCCTTGCGTTGAGCGGGTTTTTAGCATTATCATAACCGCCGACATGTATACTGCCTGAGGCCGGTTTCAAAAGACCTTCCACCGCACTCAGAGACGAAGTTTTGCCGGCACCGTTTGGACCGAGCAATCCGAATATTTCACCGGCGTACACTGAAAATGAAACGTCTTTTACGGCCTGAAACTGTCCATAAAAAATATTCAGTCCTGTAACTTCGAGTACTGCCTGATTCATTGCGTTGATAATTAATAAACACTAAGATAAGACCTCAGTGACAAGACTGAAAAACCAAAAGGCGAAAAGCTTGCTATTACCGGTGAAATAAAGATTTCAACGGTAAATCCGAAACCAACACCTCATCATAAATGGCAACTCAACAGTTCAGTAATTGTTTAGCCGTAGCTTTGACGTACATAGTTTCAGAAACAGGGTTAAAATAATGCGACAGCAAAATGGATGATGACGAATAAATCAACTATAGAAGAAATCAGGGAGAGGTTCGATAATGATGTAGAGCGCTTTTCCAATCTCGATACGGGTCAGGTTTCCACCATTGATGCCAGGATCTCATTGGAACTGACAACAGAAGCCGCCAAAAGAATCGTACCTGAAGCTGAAAATCTTCTGGATATCGGTTGCGGAGCCGGGAATTATACACTGATGATGCTTTCAAAATTAAATAATCTGAACTGTACGCTGGTAGATTTAAGCAGACCCATGCTGGAAAGAGCATTTGAAAGAGTGTCCCGGGTAACAAATAAAGAAGTGAATATTATACAGGGAGATATCCGAAATATAAATCTGAAGGAAAATCATTTTGACATTATCCTGGCCGGTGCCGTTTTACATCATTTACGGGATGATGCGGATTGGGAATTCACTTTCAGCAAATTATTCAGGGTGCTGAAACCCGGCGGATGTTTGATGGTCACGGATCTGATTACCCAGGATACAGTAATATTGAATCAGTATACCTGGGAAAAGTATGGTGATTATCTGGAAAATCTCGGTGGTAAGGAATACAGGCAGAAAGTTTTGGACTATGTAAGCAAAGAGGATTCACCCCGGTCAATAAACTTTCAAATGGAACTGATGAAAAAAACCGGTTTCAGGCAAACGGAAATCCTTCATAAAAATCTCTGTTTCGCCGCATTTTTGGGAATCAAGTGATGAACAGTCTGCCTGCCAGACTTAACTATTGCCGGCCGATCATCTTACCAATACCATTGTGCCGCTCTTTGTGATGATGTTACCCAGGTAATCCGTGCCCTGTACCATCCAGACATATCCACCGGATCCCTGAAGAGAGCCATTCAGTCTGCCATCCCAACCGCTACCGATGGCAGACGTGTTGTAAACCAGCTGACCGAGCCTGTTATAAATTCTGAAATATCGGAGCGAAGCCACCCCGACAGGTATCGGCCGAAAAATTGTGTTGACAATTCCGCCGGGTGAAAATGCATTTGGTACAAATATATCCGGCTTTGTATTAAAGACTTTCACTGTGATATAACCGACTCCCGTACACCCAAACGAAGTTGTTGCCGTGACAGCGTATTTGATAATATTGTCTTCCACCGTATAGGTTGCCTGCGGATCCGGAATGGCAGGATCATTGAGTTCAATGACCGGAGACCAGGCAAATTGGTCAGGCCCCGGATCATCTGAAGACGCGTTAAATTGTAATGGCTGTCCCGCAACTACAGAAGTATCCCTTCCGGCGTCCACGATCACAGGTGCAAGAACGGCAACGTGAAAGGTATCCAGCAAGGGATTAGGACATCCTTTATTTATGATCCGTAAAACATAATCTGTTGTAGTTTGTGGTGAAACCGGATTCGCCACATTAAATGGTGTCGATCCTATATCGCTGTTTCCAATCGAAACCGGTTCCCAGGTGTAACTGGTTCCCGTTTGAATAGTGGCATTGAGTGAAGCGACTGTGCCATAACAAATCGTCGTGTCAGCCGGGTAAGCGTTTGCACGGGGAAATGAAACGGGATCGAAAACTATACTGGCGACCGAACTTGTATCTGCCGGACACACTCCGTTTTTATCGATCAACCTGAATTGGGTAGAAACTGTTATGTCCCTGATCGTGGTGGCTCCTATGTTGACGGCCGGTTGCAAATCTGTCCAATTTGATTCATCGGTGGAATATTGCCAGTTCAAAACCGATCCGGTATTTCCGGAAAGAGTCAGGATTTCACCGGCCGTCTGGCCCATACATAATGTTGATTCCGGAGGTGATATTTGTCCGCCCACTGATTTTTGATCAACAGCAACCAAAGCCTGTGTACTTGTATCTGAAGGACAGACATCTCCCTTACCGATTTCGACTCTGTAAAAAGTCGAATCACTTAAATTTTGGGCTGTATAATCCGGATCAGCATCAGGAAGGATCGTCCATGTTTTCCCATCAGAAGATGAAAGCCAGTTTTTAATCACACCGGAATAATTCGACAGCGTCAAAATGCTGCTGTTTTCTCCTGCGCAAACAGCGGTAGACCCTCCAAGCGTTCCGCCGACTGGTGAGGTCTGGGTCTTAATTTGAATCGTGTCCAACAGATCGGCACAACTATTTTTTTCGTGAACTGTAACGGTACCACCATTTTCAGTTGCCTTAACCTGAATGATATTTCCGGTATCGCTGGAAAGCAATGTCCAGTCACCTGGTATCGACCAGTTATAGGTTGCTCCTGCCAGCGTGGGTACCGAATAGGTTTCCACCGAATTATTACATACAAGAGAATCGCCGCTGATCATTAGTCCTGCACAACTGTTGCGAATGGCGATATATCCGTATGCAAAATGTCCACCCGGTACACAGTTGTCAGCTTCAAAAGTAAGGCTTACATCCTGCCCCCTGTATGGTGAAAGGTCGTAGGTAACTTCTGTCCATCCTTTTGTCCATACATCCTGCAGGTACTGGCCGGCTCCCAGACCGTTCATGCCCGGATCTTCATTAGGAGAATGTACTGAGCTTACCCGGAAACCATTTTTTTTCGCCGTTGCGCTGTCAAGAGTGGCGCCCCGTCCGTTTGACAGCGGACCTGTATTACCAAAAGTGGGCAGCAGGTAATTGGGTGAAGCGCAGGTGATCACACCAGCCGGAGTTCTGAGTGTAACCGATATATAAGGCTGCTGACTGGATACATGAGTTCCGTTCTCCAGTACCATAGCATAAGCATAGGTCATTGTATAGGGCTCCGTAGCCGGACCCGGAGGAACATGTATACCGTAACTTACTCCGCGAATATATCCGCCATTTGAACCACCGTTTCTGGCTATAGCAGTAGAACCCAGTAAAATAGAATAATTGTAATTGTATCCGTTCAGTGTGGGAATGGTCGGAAACCCGCCAAATTCATCGTTGTATCTGGTTGTAATTACCTGAATTCCCAATCTGGAGGGCAGTCCGTATTCTGAAAAAATGGACGCTCCAATTGTGCCATTCGGTGCGGTAGCGGTGGAATCGTATGTTTTTTTAATGGCAGACGGACCATTTCCGTTTGCATTGTTGCCCGTATATGCGTACCAATGTGTGAGATTCCCGGTCGCAAAGTTGATATTGACGGGACAGGTTTGCGTTTGGGAAAATGACCGAAAGCAAATCAACATTGTCAAAACAGCCATCCTGTACTTCATCAAACGACGTATTGGTCCGGTTAATTACTGATTTCTTTCGTTAGAGAAAAGAATACGAGGTGAGATAGAACAGGTTAGTACTACGTAATTTACATCAAAAAGGTTGTGAATTGGCCAATAGTGAGGTGAATGTGTGTATTTAAAGGAAGAATTGCGTGTATTCTTTGGCTTACTGTATCATCCCTGACGGAATCTCAAAATATTATTCAGGATGAGGAATCTGAAATATATATTGGTTTTTAATATTTTGATTATTACCTCATTG
>DASXKM010000605.1:0-2406 GCA_036496825.1 Puia sp.
TATCACTTTCACTTCCAGCTTGCCATCATCAATCATGATGATGTTTCCAATTTTTACGTCATCATGCAGGTTGGGATATGACACATAAATTCTTTCCTTATTTCCGACCAGCTTGGTATTGGTAAATGTTAATATTTCCCCTTCTTCCACCAGCATACTCCCCCCTTCAATTTCACCTACTCTGAGTTTGGGACCCTGTAAGTCTCCGAGAATGGCGATATTAAAAGGTTCCGTTGAATTGATCTTCCGGATATGCTCAATTATTTTAGACTTATCCTCATGACTTCCGTGAGAAAAATTCAAACGGAAAACATTTACGCCAGCCTTTACAAGGGATAATAATTTATCATAGGTGTCACAGGCAGGTCCGACGGTGGCAACAATCTTTGTTCTGTGAAAAGTATGCTCCAGTCCGGCTTTTTTATCCATCTGGCCGTAGATATACTTGTCGATGTTTTTTGACATGATACTTGAACTAAGTTAAGAGTTAATAGTTAAGAGTTAAAGCTATTGCATTTATCACAGTTTACTGCGTTACGCTTTACGCGTTAGGCCTTAAGCTTAAGAAGCCAGTATTTTAATAATTCTAAGCCAGTCATCACTGATTTTTTGTTTGGCTTTTACCGCCTTTTCCAACGGTGTATAATGAATCTTATTATTCACGATACCTACCATCACATTAAATTTCCCTTCCAGGAGGCATTCAACGGCCGAATATCCCATCCGACTCGCAATTACCCGATCCAGGCAGCTTGGAGATCCGCCTCTTTGAATATGACCGAGGATGCAAACGCGTGTATCAATATTGGGGAGCCGGTGCTTTACTACTTTAGCGACTTCTTCAGCGCCTCCGTAATTATCACCTTCTGCAACTACCACCAGATTCACCAGTTTTTTCCTTTTTTCTTTTTCCTGCAGGGAACTTACAAGTTCTTCAATATCCGTTTTTCTTTCAGGTATCAATATGTTTTCCGCACCTGTTGCGATCCCGCTGTGCAACGCGATATATCCAGCATCCCGGCCCATTACTTCGATTACAAAAAGACGATCATGGGCATCGGCTGTATCCCTGATCTTATCGATTGCCTCTACGGCAGTATTTACGGCGGTGTCGAAGCCGATCGTAAAATCAGTTCCGGCAATATCTTTATCAATGGTACCAGGCACTCCGATACAGGGAATCTCGAATTCTGAACTGAATCTGTGTGCGCCACGGAATGAACCGTCTCCCCCTATAATGATGAGGCCATTTATGCCCAGTTTTTTCAGATTAGCATGTGCCCTTGTCCTTCCTTCGTATTCAAAAAACTCTTTACAACGGGCTGTTTTTAAAATGGTCCCTCCCCGTTGAATGATATTGGCCACACTACGCGAATGAAGCGGGATAATATCATTTTCGATGATGCCACTATAACCCCGCATGATTCCGAAAACTTCCAATCCGTTATAAATTCCTGTACGAACAACTGCGCGAACGGCGGCATTCATTCCCGGTGAATCACCACCGGATGTGAGTACCCCAATTTTTGAAACTTTTTGTTGCATTAATTAAAAAAGGGTTGTATTTGTTGAATTTGTTTCAATCAAATGGCGTATCTGTTGAATTTTTTTAATCTTTACGAAAGAAGTCCCAAAAATAAGCATTTGCATCGAATCCCCGTCGGGTAAACCTGGTTAATTCATTGCAATCTTTATAAATGAATTTCAGCAATCATACATCTGGCGCTTCCGCCGCCATTGGTTTCTATTTGCTGGAGAGAGGAATGCAGGATGCTGTTATATTTTTCAAGCGTTTCAATTTGCGCCGGAAGTAAAGCTTTCCATGCGGCGCTGGACATCACGAGTATTTTTTCTTTCTGTTCATTTTCCAGTTGAAGCATATTTCCCGCAAAATGATTCATCTGACTGCAGCTGATCGGTATAATTTTCTTTCCGCTTTGAAGAATGATTTCTTCGACATATTTTTTTTCAGACGCATCGGTTATGGAATCCAGACATATTACCACGAATTTATCAGCGACACACATCATAACATTGGTATGATAAATCGCCTGTCCGCTTTCATTGGCAGCATGAAACACAACAGCCCTGTAATTTAATTTCTTGCAGAAATCCTGTAATACGACATTGCTTGTCCTGGGTGATAAACAGGCGTAGGCAAGTCTCTTTTCACGATCCAGGACCATACTCCCTGTTCCCTCCAGAAAAAGATTTTCAAACTCGTAACCGGTGAAATCCACCAAATGCCGGTAGTGAAATTTTTTCCGGATGATGGAAATCACTTCTGCCTTACGTTCCTTCCGCCGATTTGGCGCGAACATCGGATAGAGACAGTATATACCAGAGGAATGAAAAGAGATCCAGTTATTTGGAAAAATGGCGTCCGGTGTATGAGGATCAGAAGAA
>DASXKM010000606.1:0-6270 GCA_036496825.1 Puia sp.
ACTTGGCCCGGCTCAGATACGGCTCAGGTACGGCAGAAACCCGAAAAAGATCCGTGAAAGCTAAAGCTTATGAAAGAATTTTTTTCGCCTCAAAACTCAATGCATCTGATACTATATGATGAAGTGAAGCCTTTGGATTCTGCATCACCATTTCCAACAGCGCTTTATTGAGATCCTGTCCGCTGGCTGTTGCCGGAAGAAAAGAAGCAACCTGGTTAATAATCAGCAAGTTTTGCTCTTTGAGATTCCGGATCGCATCCCACGCTTCGGGGCTGACATAAATCTGCTGAGTAATATTATGATCGAATTCCTGACGAACAGTCTGCACCAGAATATGTTGCATTTCGTGAACGCTTAATCCGGGTTGGGCGGTGCGACTGATCAAATTGGGGAGCGCGATCCGGTCAGCGAGCAAAATCAGTCTTTCATAAGCCTGCAATTTCAGCGGTGTAGTTGATACCGCTCCTTCATTTTGCAAATTCAGCATTCCCCGTTTGGCCTGTTTCCGCTGAATCCAGAAAATATAGGCCAGTGCCCCTGCCAGAACTACGGCTATCGCTATAGAAATATACATTTCGGTGTCGGTCATCTGCGGCTATTTATTTATTAACGAAAATACGTAAAGCAACATTTCCCGTCCCGAAATAATTGTATTTCCCGGAATCAAAAATTCGGGTACTTTGCTGAAGTTTGAAAAAGAACCATGTCGAAAAAAATATATACTGATTCGGGAATTGAAATTGAACAACTGTATAAACAGAGAGATTCAGCACCGGTCACAGAAAATCCGGGTGAGTTCCCGTACACACGAGGCATCAGGCCCGATATGTACCGGTCAAAACTCTGGACCATGCGCCAGTACGCCGGTTTCAGTACAGCTTCCGAAAGTAATAAAAGATATCATTATCTCCTGGGGCAGGGTGTTTCCGGTCTGAGTGTGGCATTTGACCTGCCAACACAGATAGGATATGACAGCGACCATCCTCTCGCTGAGGGCGAAGTTGGTAAAGTGGGTGTGGCCATCGACTCTATCCGCGATATGGAAGAATTATTCGCGGGTATTTCTCTTGAAAAAATCACTACTTCGATGACCATCAATGCCACGGGATTTATACTGCTGGCATTTTATGTGGCACTGGCAAAACAGCAGGGAGCAGATCTGAAAAAAATTTCAGGCACCGTTCAAAATGATATTCTGAAGGAATACGCAGCACGGGGAACATATATTTACCCGCCTAAGCCGTCCATGCGTATCATTACGGATATATTTGAATGGTGTGGCAGGGAAATACCAAAATGGAATACGATTTCGATCTCGGGATATCATATACGCGAGGCAGGCAGCACGGCAGTTCAGGAATTAGCATTTACACTCGCTAACGGTAAAGCATATGTGAAATCGGCTTTGGAAAAAGGGCTTGATATAAATGTTTTTGGTAAAAGGCTTTCCTTTTTTTTCAATGCACATAATGATCTTTTTGAAGAAATAGCAAAATTTCGCGCTGCCCGTCGAATGTGGGCGGAAATAATGAAGGAGTTAGGTGCTACTGACCCTCAGGCAATGATGCTCCGGTTTCATGCACAAACCGGCGGAAGCACTTTAACGGCTCAGCAACCTGTCAATAATATTGCACGGGTCACCATCCAGGCATTGTCAGCCGTGCTCGGCGGGACGCAATCGTTGCATACAAACGGTTATGATGAAGCTCTCGGACTGCCTACTGAAGAAGCGGCAGCGATCGCGCTTCGCACACAACAGATTATTGGATTTGAAAGTGGGGTTACCCGGACGGTTGACCCTTTAGGTGGCAGTTATTATATCGAATCACTGACGAACGCCGTTGAACTGGCTGCCTGGAATTTAATCCGAAGGATAGATGAAATGGGAGGAAGTGTGGACGCGATCGAACAGGGGTTCATACAGCATGAGATTGCGAAAAGTGCCTATGACCATCAGCGCAAAGTGGAAAAAGGAGAAAAAATTATTGTAGGTGTTAACGCATTTGAATCTGATAAAAAGGATCCCACAAAAGTTTTTCGCATCGATGATTCCATCCGAAAAATTCAAACGGATAAATTAGTATCATTAAGAAGAGAAAGGGATCCTGCGCGCTGCGATCATATTCTTCAGCTTTTGAATGATCAGGCAGCCTCAGGAGAAAATCTGATGCCAACCGTCATAGCAGCCGTGGAAGCTAAATGCACGTTGGGTGAAATCGCCGATACACTCCGGGAAGTGTTTGGAGAATACAAAGGATAGTGGTTAATTGTCAATTGTTAATTGTTAATGAGATTTCAAATTGACAATTGACAATTAATCAGTTTCCCAAAGGTGAGGCGTCCATCAAAACCACTTTTATCAGCGTTGGTGCTGAAATAGCGCTTGTAAGACTGGAACCGTCTGCCCCCCTTAAATCAATGGTAACCGAACCTGTCGTATGAATGGATCCATAAGCGACGCCATTAAATACTTCCGGCATTGCTTCATACGTAGGGTCTGTAGATGTCGGGTCATCAAATGACAGATATGTTACCACACCCCCATTCAGGTCAATCGCCTGGGTTAATTCGGGAACCGATAAAGAAGTATAATAATAAACTGTTCCATCAGGATCCGTTCCCTGTGCCCATTGGTTGGCCTGAACAGTATACACTGCAGAGAACACCTGATTCACCGTAGGATAATTATAGGTCTTGGTGCATCCGGAGAATGTTAGAATGGCAAAAGCCGATAATAAGGCAATTTTCATATTGTTGGTTTTTAAACGATTCAGGTAATTGACTTTGACTGTTAAAAATAGTTTAATCAGGAAAAAGAAATACAGCCTATTTTCATATAATCATTTCTTTAACATATGCAATCTTTTCTAAAAGATCTTTTTAAGAGCCAGGATTATGACGAGAAGAATTTCTTTCTGATAGCAGGTCCCTGTGTAGTAGAATCAGAAGAACTACTGAATACAGTCGCTTCGAAAGTTTCTTCCCTCTGCACGAAAATGGGCATCCCCTATATTTTCAAAGCATCTTACCGGAAGGCCAATCGGACCAGCGGTGGTTCTTTTACCGGAATTGGAGACGAACACGCTCTGGCTTTTGTTCAAAAAACCGGCCAGAAATTCAAATTACCAACAACATCCGACATACACGCCCACGATGAAGCGGCCACTGCGGCGGCTTTTGTGGATGTTTTGCAGATCCCGGCCTTTCTTTGCAGGCAAACAGATCTCCTGATTGCAGCGGCGGAAACGGGGAAAGTAATCAACGTCAAGAAAGGTCAGTTTCTCAGCGGACCTGCCATGAAATTTGCTGCTGAAAAAATCCGGAATGCCGGTAATGAGAAAATAATCTTTACTGAAAGAGGAACCACTTTTGGTTATCAGGACCTCGTTGTCGATTATCGAAATATCCCCTGGATGCAGGAACAGGGTGTTCCCGTGGTGATGGATTGTACCCATTCTCTTCAACAACCCAATCTGACCACCGGGATTACTGGCGGAAACCCGAAATTAATCAGCACTGTTGCGATGGCCGCCATTGCCACAGGTGCCGACGGATTATTTATCGAAACTCATCCGGATCCGGCCCATGCGTTCAGTGACGGAGCGACGATGTTGCGGCTGGATCTCCTGGAGGAACTTTTAGTAAGGCTGGTTAAATTAAGAAAAGCCGTCGTTTAGTTATCAGTTATTAGTTATCAGTTATCAGCTGACATTTGAAAGCAATAAGTACATTATCAAATTTGAAATTGCTGAAAGCTTTGCGCCTTTAGCCCTATGCATTGAGCGGATTTCTCTTTGCTGCAGTGATATAACGTTTTATATTCATCCAGAATGCCAAAATGAAATATACAATCAGCGGCGATCCCATGGTGAGAAATGAAATATAGATGAACCAGGTCCGAATGCGTGACGTTGCAATTCCCAACCGGTCTCCGATTGCCGTACACACGCCGAATACCTGCCATTCAATGAATTCCTTCATCCTGTTCATACGCAAATTTAAAAAAAATAGACTAAAACAGCAAGTGACGCTTAGGCAATAACGCAATAATTTGATAAATTTGCATTCTGAAAATCTGCCACTCCACACCCAATAACTAAAATTCCCCGATCATGGTTTTTGACCTGGATTTAATCAAAAAAGTTTATCAGGAAATGCCTTCCAAAATCGCTGCTGCAAAAAAATTAACGGGAAAGGCCCTGACGCTGTCTGAAAAAATCCTTTACTCACATCTTTATTCCAAAACCATCAGAGATTATACAAGGGGAAAAGATTATGTCGATTTCGCACCGGATCGCGTGGCCATGCAGGATGCAACAGCGCAAATGGCACTCCTGCAATTCAGTACCTGCGGCAGGGAACGGGTGGCAGTTCCATCCACTGTCCATTGTGATCACCTCATACAGGCCAAGACAGGAGCTAAATCCGATCTCAGTACGGCTTTGGATGTCAACAAAGAGGTATACGATTTTCTGTCCTCCATTTCAAATAAATATGGCATTGGTTTCTGGAAACCGGGAGCGGGTATTATTCATCAGGTTGTTCTTGAAAATTATGCTTTCCCGGGCGGAATGATGATCGGAACCGACTCACATACGCCAAACGCCGGCGGTCTGGGCATGATTGCCATTGGCGTTGGCGGAGCTGATGCGGTGGATGTCATGGCGGGATTGGCATGGGAACTAAAAATGCCCAAACTGATTGGTATAAAGCTAACGGGTCGGTTAAACGGCTGGACTTCTCCAAAGGATGTTATTTTAAAGGTAGCGGGTATTCTTACCGTTAAAGGAGGAACCGGTGCAATTGTAGAATATTTTGGCGATGGTGCAGACAGTCTGAGTGCAACGGGTAAAGCAACGATATGTAATATGGGTGCTGAAATCGGAGCCACCTGTTCTCTTTTTACATACGATGAGAAAATGTCCGCCTATTTAAAGGCAACAGAACGTGAAGAAGTAGCAAGACTGGCGGATAAAATCAGGGATTGCCTTCGTCCTGATCCTGAAGTTTATGCGGATCCGGCCGGCTATTATGATCAGTTAATCGAAATAAATCTGAATGAATTAGAACCTCACGTAAACGGACCATTTACTCCCGATCTTGCGTGGCCCATTTCAAAATTCGCCGAAGCAGTTAAAAACAATAAATGGCCGGAAAAACTGGAAGTAGCGCTGATCGGATCATGCACCAATTCCTCCTACGAGGATATCAGTCGTTCCGCGTCGGTTGCCAATCAGGCCATCGAAAAAAACCTGGAAACACTGGCAGAGTTTACTATAACACCCGGCAGCGAACTCGTTCGTTACACGATCGAGAAGGATGGTTTTTTGAAAACTTTTGAAAAAATAGGGGGCGTCGTACTGGCAAATGCCTGCGGCCCCTGCATCGGCCAATGGGCCCGTCATATCGATGATCCCAACCGGAAGAATTCGATTATTACTTCATTCAACAGGAATTTTGCGCGTAGAAATGACGGACTGGCTTCAACCCATGCTTTCGTCGCTTCTCCGGAAATAGTAACCGCTTTCGCAATCGCGGGCGATCTTACATTCAATCCCCTGAAGGATAAAATTAAAAATAAGAAAGGCGAATACGTGATGCTCGATGAGCCTTCCGGATTTGAATTACCGCCTAAAGGATTTTCAGTTGATGATCCGGGTTATATGCCACCTGCAGAAGATGGCAGCAAATTGAAAGTCGTTGTAAAGACCGATTCCCAGAGGCTTCAGTTACTGGAACCATTCAAAGCCTGGGAGGGTTTTGATCTGAGAGGTTTACGCCTTCTCATCAAAGCAAAGGGAAAATGCACAACTGATCATATTTCCATGGCTGGTCCCTGGTTAAAATTCCGCGGGCATCTGGATAATATTTCGAATAATATGCTGATCGGCGCAGTAAATTATTTTAACGAAAAAACAGATTCTGTCAAAAATCAGCTGACAGGCGAGTATGGACCTGTTCCGGCAACGGCGAGGGCTTATAAAGCGGCAGGGATCGGCAGTATTGTGGTTGGTGATGAAAATTATGGTGAAGGATCATCCCGCGAACACGCCGCCATGGAACCCCGTCATCTCGGTGTCCGTGCCATTTTGGTGCGTTCCTTTGCGCGTATTCATGAAACAAATCTGAAAAAACAGGGTATGCTGGCCCTGACATTTGCCAATAAAGCCGATTACGATAAAATCCTGGAGGATGATGTCATTGACATCACCGGACTAACACATTTTACTCCGGGTCAGCCTTTGACACTTGTTTTAAATCACCTGCAGG
>DASXKM010000607.1:0-2230 GCA_036496825.1 Puia sp.
TTTAAATATCAGTTGATCATTCAGTTTATAACAGAAGCCGCGATGGTCAACCTGATTGCATTGGTAATCGGTGCCGGCCTGGTGTATTTGGCGCTACCCTATTTTAATTCTGTTTCAGGTTTGGAATTAAATTCAACTTATTTATTCCAGCCCTGGTACTTCGGGCTGCTGACAGTCCTTTGGATCATTGGATCCTTACTGTCGGGTTTCTATCCATCATGGGTCTTATCATCCTATAAAGCAGTGGTGGTGTTGAAAGGGCAATTAAAAGGCAGCGCCAGAGGAATCCTGTTGCGAAAGGGATTGGTCGTTGCACAATTCATGGCATCCATTGCATTGATAGCCGGTACGATGATTGTTTATCGTCAGTTACATTATATGATGAGCCAGGATCTGGGAATGAATATCAACCAGGTTTTGGTGATGGATCGTCCGGGCAATGCACCCAATGATTTTAAGAACCGGCAGGCCTTCAAGGCGGTCATTGATCTGTTTCGTGATGAACTCAAAAAGAGTCCTGCCATAGAAGCGGTCACAATGTCCGGAACGATCCCGGGAAAGCAACGCGAATTTAAAGCAACGATAAAAAGAGAGGGAGGCAATTCCAGCGATTCGATGATTGCGCGTCTCAACAGCATGGATTATGATTTCTTCAAAGTATTTAAAATGAAACTAATTGCCGGAAGAAATTTTTCCAGGGATTATCCTAAAGACCCGGACACTTCTGTCATCATCACATCGTCTGCTGTCCGGCTGCTGGGCTTCAAGACACCGGAAGAGGCAATCGGTAAAACACTTGTTATTACTGAATTTGACGGTGCCAAACTGATTGTCGCCGGCGTGGTAAATGATTATCATCAGGTCTCTCTCAGGAAAACACTGGAGCCGACTGTTTTTCTTTGTGATGCGTATGATGGAGAATATTATTCCGTTCGCCTGCACACGAATAATCTTCCACAGACATTGGCATATGTTCAAAAATCCTGGGCAACCGCATTTCCGGGAAATCCTTTTGATTATTTTTTTCTGGATGAATATTTTAACAGGCAGTACGCGAATGAACGAAAATTCGAACAGCTCTTTATTCTCTTTGCTGCGCTGGCGATCATCATCAGCTGCCTGGGATTGTTCGGCCTTTCAGCATTCACTGCCAGCCAGCGGATCAGGGAAATTGGCATCAGAAAAGTTTTGGGCGCTTCCGTTACCGATATTACCACGATGCTTTCAGGAGATTTTCTGAAACTGGTTCTTTTGTCTATTATCCTGGTATCTCCACTGACATGGTATATCATGAACAGCTGGCTAAGAGATTTCCCTTACAGGATACATATCAATTGGTGGATATTCGGCCTGGCAGGTCTCCTGTCATTATTTATTGCACTGATAACGGTCAGCTTTCAGGCGATCAAAGCAGCGATTTCGAACCCTGTTACAAGTTTGCGATCTGAATAGACTGGAAGACTGGAAGACTGGAAGTCGGATGTTTGATAGTTATTTTGTTTTGTTCTTACAATTAGTTTCACCAGACTTCCAGACTTCCAGTCTTCCCGACTTCCGCCGGTATGAAGTTTGCACTTAAACAAGGATGCAAGCACTTTTGTTAACCGCCGTCTTATTCATTTTCAATCCGTTACAGGGGATTTCTGCAGAAAAATTTAACTTCAGACGTCATGGGCCTGATAGTACTTATTTTGGAAACGCCGTGGTATCCTATACCATAAAAGGTAAGAAAACCACCATAAAAAATCTGTTACAAACCGGGGGACAAAATATTACAGCACTTCATTTGAACGTGGTGGGTCTGATTCCAAAGAAAAATCTGGTGCGGGTAAATTTTACAAACTCACTGACACACGAAGTTTTCGATTTCATTGTCGCTGATAAGGGAACCACCGTCATTCAACATTACAAACCCACATTAACGGTCGAGGAAGAAAAAAAAGCCGTGTATATGTCAACCAGTCTTGTAAATTTTTATGCGGACAATGTCAGGGTAGAAATCAGCATCGCCGATGAGAAACATGTAACCGGAAAATTTTCCGGTGAATTTATTTCGGACAACGGAACCCATGTCGTGATCAAAGCAGGAAGCTTTGATATTCCCATCACTGTAAAATAGCATCAGACGCAAAACGGAACCGTCTTACAAAATTGCAAACGGATGATTAAACTGATTGTCGTCATCATCCTGTTTATTCATTATCCGGCGAATCCACCCTTTCAAAGTTTT
>DASXKM010000608.1:0-7000 GCA_036496825.1 Puia sp.
TCCATTCAGCTCGGTTTTCACTTTCGTTCCGACCGGATTCCATTAGCATGTTTTGTAAAACAGTTTCCACTTCTCTTATAACCTGTAGATAATTTCGGACAATCGAAGAAATAAATACTCCATTCTTCGAGAACCACGTTAACCCACGTCGACCCCATTGCTCTTCCATATGGCAATTAATAAAAAAAGACGCTTTAATGAATGTTTTCTGCTGACCGACGTGAAATATCTTTTTCTAAAGTCAGGTTCTTAAATTTCGGTTTGATCTACCGGCTCAGGAATTGGCTGATCATGGGCAGCGCCACGGGTGTTCCGTCCTGCTCTTTCCACACTGCAATCTCGCCCATATATTTCCCATGTCCGCCGGGAAATATCGCCAGACTCGCATTCGGCATCAGGCGGTACATCGTTACGGCACTTTCGGGCAGCGGAACATCGTGGTCACCCAGGATAATTAATGTTTTCGTTTGCACTTTCTGCAAAAGAGAATCGGGTATATCAGTGAATTTTTTCATCCGCTGTACGCATTGATCGAACATGATCCGAAACGAAGCCTCACTCGGATTAATTGAAAGAAATGCATTTTTATAAATCTCCGGCATATTTTCAATCCTGGCCTGATCAAATCCCTGCCAGAATGCAGGAGCGCAACCAGCGTGGTTATACATGGAGGAGGCAAATATAAGTCTGTCGACCATCGCGGGGTGATGAATCGCGATTTCGAGCGCCGTGGTTGCTCCGTTGCTGAAACCAAAAAAATCTGCCTTTTCAATATTCAACTGCCGCAATAACTCCACTATATCCGACGCATCCTGTTCAAAACTGATGGGCCTGCCGTCGCGGTTATCGCTGTGGCCATGCGCCTGCAATTCCACGCCGATGATCCTGTGTGTTTTTGAAAGTTCCGGTATCAGCCGCCCAAAACTTGTCTGTACCGTCGAAGCCGCACCATGTATTAATATCAGCGGACCGCCCTTGCCATATTCCTCGTAATACATGTGAAGGCCGTTTACTTCTGCATAACGGCCGGGTTGCGCATTTGCACGGTTTGTACTCATAACGATAAAAATTGTAAGCGTGATAAAAAATTTCATAATTTTTCATTTGAAAGATGGTCCAGATAGACGACGAGTTTTTCTACGTTCTGTTTAAGTCCCACATCCGCTTTATATTTTTTCACCACTTCGATAAATTCTTCCCGGCTGTCAAATAATGCGTGCCAGTGGATAATCGTTTGCCTTCCCTGTTTTTCAAAAGTGATTGTCGCCAGGATATGCGGTTCGGATACGTGTTCGTACACGATTTTCTTTAAAGGGAGGACTTCTTTAAAAATGCTTTTGTTCAGATAATCGCTTCCATCCGGGCCATGCATGATCAGTTCCCATACACCTCCCTGGCGGACTTCCATTTTCGTGATCGTGTTTGTGAATCCATCGGGCCCCCACCAGCTGGCAATATGTTCCGGTTTGGTCCATACTTCCCAGACCAGTTCCACCGGCGCATTGATTTTACGGGTGATAATCAGTTCACGGTCTTTCGTGTCATTTTTTACGTTTTCCATTTCTTTCTTTTTTTAATTTCTCAATATATCTTTCCATAGCATCCAGCCTGCGTTCATAGTGCTGCCGGTACTGGCTGATCCATTCGTCCACTTCACTCAGCTTCCCCAGCTTCGCTTCGCATATGCGGTTCCTCCCCTGCTGTTTCATTTTTACAAGACCGCAATCGGCGAGGATTCTGACATGCAGCGATATCGCCTGCTGTGTTATATCAAACTTCTCTGTAATAGAATTCATATCCATCGGTCCGGATGCGATCCATCCGATAATTGCGCGGCGGGTCGGATCGGCGATTGCCTGGTATACATCTCGTCTTGCTTTCATAATATACAAGTAAGTGGTTGTAAATATATGTACAAGTATTCACTTGTATTATTTTTTCTGAAAATATTTTGAAATCGTATCCTAACTGCCTGCCATCGTTGGGCTGGTGATTATATAATTCAGATTATTTCAGCCACCATCCGGACGGATGAATGTCGGAAAATGTTCAGTGTCAGTGCTTTTAAAATAAAACTCCGTTTGCACGATAAATGCGTTGGATTCTTTAACATTTCTCTAAGATCCGATTGACTATTTTCAAAGGATTAAACCTGCGATGGGGAGAAATGTCTGCATATTTGAGCCGTAGTTGTAAGACTGAAAGCACAGAAAATATGTGGAAAACTTATCTCGGTTAAAATAAAAAAGTCTTTTATTTTCGCGCTGTTAAAAAAAGGGCCGGATAGAAATCCAGCCCGAAGTTTATCCAATATCCGAGCCCCAAATGGGACTCGTGAGTCCCCGTCGGGACTCTATTAATAAATCTGCAAATATTATTCCGCAGATAACCCCTTACAATCGTTTTTTGATTCCCCAACCCCGGCCGGTAGAAATTAATTGATTAAAAATATCGATTGAATTATCCTGGAAAACCACCCGAAACCATACACCGTACCCCTTCATATATAGTCCGCTGCTGAACGGTGGCGGGCTTTTTATTTTACTTCACCGGTAATGATATAAGATAATTTTTTGAATGCCGGGTTTATCATCCGGCATTTTAATACCGGTACCATCCCAGGTGCTTGCATGCGTTTCATCACCATTCAATCGACGTGATGCGATCCACTGATTGCCTTTGAAGAAACCTTCATCTGCTGAAAGCACACCGATTCTTTGCGTTGAATCCTTCGGAATAAAAAACAGATCGAGTGATTTGCCTGCTATAATGAATTCATCTTTCCCGGTTTGAATGATGATACCGCCGGTTGTTACCGTGCTCTTACCTCCCGATAGTCTGACGCTGATCCGGTAATTCCCCAGTTCGAGTTCCTGAGTGGCGTGTGTCGTATCGGCCAGCAGTCCCCGCATCGAGTTGATTCCCTGATTTTCCAATATAATCGGCGAAAGATTCTGCAATACAGCGTAAGTCTCGTTCAGCGGATCATTTTTCCCGTATGCCGCCCCGTCGATGCCGAAAGGTGCAAATCCGAAGGCGTTAAATGCACCAATTGCATAAAAGGCTCGTGCAGCGCCTGTTGTTCCCCCCAGGGTTTCAGGTATGAAAAGCGGATTTCCACTCCGGGTGAATTCATTACATACCCAAATGAATTCATCAGTATAAATATCTGGCGAGATGAAATCGATCGAAGGAGCCGCGGCACGCCAAAGATCGATCACCTGGGGCAGCGGAGCGCCGCTCGGATATTTACCGGGTATATAACTGAAGGGTTGTTTCAGCCATGCATTGACATACATCGGAATCGGATATTCTTTTTTCCCCGCCTCCGCGACCTGTCCGGCATAGTTTGCATAATTCCAGGCAGAAAACAATTCTTCCGTATAAAAAGAAAACGACTTCCAGTCCGTCTGATCCGCCTTCATAAAACTCTTCCCAAAAACTTCTTCCCATGTTCCTGTTTTTTTAAAACCGTTCTCAGCCCACACTTTTTTTAATTCCGGATATAAAGAATCTTTATTCCGTTCAAGATATTTCATCAGCAAAGGAGGAACTTCTGCATGAAACGCCGCATCCGCAACCGGACTGTAATCCCTTGCTGCGTTGCCGGGTGTGCCGGGGTTATCGAGCACCCCCATTTCATTTTCAACCTGCATCATAATCACGGTTTGATTCTCCGCGTCTGTTTCTTTTATATGATGCATGAGCGCAGCGAAAGCTTTTGCATCTGCCTTCAGGCTTGCTTCGCCAAACGTGGAAAGAATTTCAAGTGACTTTCCGGATTTGTCTTTGGCCCGCGGGAATTTTTTATCATCTTTCTTTACCCAGCCCGGCATGTAGATGGAACCGCCATTTTTCCAGCTGGCAAACCAGATGAGGACCAGTTTCAGATTCGCTGCACGGGCTCCGGCAATGGTACTGTCAACCAGCGTGAAATCGTAGTTGCCTTCCGTTGGTTCGATGAGTTCCCAGGACACTGCGGCGATCACGCTGTTCAGATTTTTTTCCGCCATGCGTTTCCAGATGGATCGCATGTACTCTAGTCCGCCTGTACTTGAATTATGAAGTTCACCGCATAGCAGCAACATCGGTTTGCCATCCACGACGAGCCGCGCAGCGTTTCCATGTTTTTCAAGATGCGGGATCTGATGTCGGGTGGCTTGTGCAATGCATGCGATTGCGGGCAAAGAAAAAAAAGCAACAAGGATAAATATCCTCATAAATTTTGTTTTTTTAATTCAGTTACAGCAAAGTCTGCGGCGCGCGCAGTGAGGGCCATATAGGACAATGACGGATTCTGGCAACCACTGGACACCATACAGGCACCATCGGTTACAAAAACATTTGGTGCGTCCCATACCTGATTATGACTGTTCAGTACAGACGTGCGTGGATCCCGTCCCATTCTTGCAGCACCCATTTCGTGAATACCCTGGCCGATCGCATAATCCCTGTCCCAGGTGGTAATATTTTTAACCCCTGCGATTTCAAACATCTCAACCAGGTCTTTCACGATGTGCCTGCGCATTTCGAGTTCGTTTTCTTTCAGACCGGCATCCATCGTCAGTACGGGTAGTCCCCATTTGTCTTTGACTTCGTGATTGAGTGAAATCATGTTATCATGATAAGGCAAAATTTCCCCGAAGCCGGTTGCCCCGATCGACCAGCTACCCGGCTCTGTAAGAGCTTCCTTGAATTCAGCTCCCATGGTCAACTCAGCTACATCCTGACTCCAGCCCCCACGACCCGCACTACCCTGATATCCGTAACCACGCAAAAAATTTCTTTTATCTGTACCGAGATTTACAAAACGCGGAATATAAAAACCATTCGCACGCCGCCCATAATAATATTGATCGCTGTAGCCTTCGATGGAACCCTGGGCGCCGAGCATATAGTGATGATCCATGATATTGTGACCGAGTTCGCCACTGCTGCTCCCCAATCCTTCCGGCCAGATGTCTGTTGCCGAGTTCATCAAAACCCAGGCGCTGTTGAGTGTAGATGCATTCAGGAAAATAATTTTGGACTGGTATTGATATGTTTTGTTTGTTTCCGCATCGAGAACTTCAACACCTGTTGCGCGTTTTTTATTTTTATCGTAAATGATTTTAGTAACGATAGAATAAGGCCGAACGGTGAGTTTTTCTGTCGCCATAGCTGCCGGCAAAGTCGAAGACTGCGTACTGAAATAACCACCGAAAGGACATCCTTCCCAGCAACGGTTGCGAAACTGGCATTTCGTTCTCCCTGGTATGGCTTCGGTTAAATTGGCGACCCGTCCAATAAATAAATGTCGTTCTCCTTTATATCTTTCTTTTATTCTCTTCGCGATATCCTTCTCGACACAATTCAAATCCATGGGTGGAAGAAAATGACCATCGGGCAGGTGCGCGAGCCCTTCTTTTGATCCGCTGATGCCGGCGAATGTCTCCACATATTCATACCAGGGCGCCATCTCTTTATACCGGATCGGCCAGTCGATGGCAATACCATCCCGGAGATTGGCTTCATAATCCATATCACTCCAACGATAACACTGCCTTCCCCACAGGATTGATCGGCCGCCCATCTGGTAACTGCGCCACCAGGTGAAAGGACGCTTTTCCACATAGGGAGAATCTTTTTCATTTACCCAATAATCCATAATGGCTTCCTGTGCGGCTGTGCCATACATACCCCAGGGTCTCGAGATTACCGGATAATCTTGTTTTTGTTTCTCAGTGGCACGACCGCGATGTGGAAAGTCCCACGGATTCAGCGATGCTGTTTTATAACCGGTAATATGATCGAGTGGGCGTCCCCGCTCCAGCATCAGCACACGCAATCCTTTTTCCGTCAACTCTTTTGCTGCCCAGCCTCCGCTGATACCGGAACCGATGACGATCGCATCGTATGTATTCTTTGCATCGGCCTTGTTATTTATCAGAAGGGAATCTCCGGGCATATGTTTATATTTTAATGAGTGGGAATTCTACAACCGTAACTTACCAGTAAATATAATTTTAATGTACTGAAAAACAACTATTGCAGAATCCATCAGGGATGAATAAGATGAGCCTTGAACCAAGTGGATTGAAAATAAATGAACGATATAAGGCGAAGCTATTCACTGACGCTTCTTACATTCGCAACGGCTGGGGCAGTTAACGATTATTTTTATGGGAAAAAGGTCAAACATCGGCCGCATCTTTTACGGTGCCGCTATTGCCGGGATTGGGTTGACGACCATCTATTATAGGGATTTTCCCTATATGTTGTTTCTTACACAACCTTTACAGATTCCGGGCCTTGTTTATTTCATTGGTTTACTTTTTATTTTGGCCGGAGCAAGCATGGTTTTCGAAAAAAAAATCAGACCCGTTTCTTTTCTGTTCGGATCGATTTTATTATTGATATTTTTCTTCAACCATATCCCTTATGAGTTTGGAGCCGGCGCACACTATAAAAATTTGCTGGAGTGGGACAATCCGGGAAAAGAACTGGCATTGGCCGGCGGAGCATTTGTTGTTTCAGGATTCTTTACGGAAAAAAATAAAAATACGCTGAACATGTTTCGGGAGAGGCTGGTTCCTTTCGGGACTATATTGTTTTCGCTACCTGTCATCACTTTTGGCATTCTTCATTTATTATACGCAAAAGACGTTTCTACGATGGTCCCGTCCTGGATACCCCGCCCCGTATTCTGGACTTATTTTGCCGGCATCGCATTATTGGGTTCAGGCATTTCGATGATACTAAAAATCAGGACCGGAATAATTGCAGCTCTTTTAGGGACTATGATTTTTATCTGGTTTGTCATTCTCCATATCCCACGCATTATCAATGCTCCAATTTCTGATCTGGAAGGAGAAGTTACCAGCGCATTTTTAGCACTTGCGTACAGCGGAATTGCTTTTGTTGTCGCCGGGGCACGATCCGAAGAGTGAAGTGCATTTCAAAATTTTTGAAAACAGACGATACCTGTTCCGGGAAAGGCAAGGCTTCTGATGATTTGTTG
>DASXKM010000609.1:0-2703 GCA_036496825.1 Puia sp.
TGTTCTTCACAACGCTCCTGCGACTTCTGTTACTGTTATTGCGATCGAAATTACAGATGCAATCAGGAGCCTGGCGGAAAGCTATCCCGGCGTCAAACTGATTGAAAGAGCCTTTGAACCGGAAGACCTGGATGAGAAGGAAATTGTGATCGTCGCTGTAAATGATAAATCAACCAGTAATTATATACGCGTTCTTTCCAAGCAAAAAAAACTGCTGGTCAATGTCGCCGATACGCCTGAACTCTGTGATTTCTATCTTGGGTCCATTGTCGATAAGGGAAATTTGAAAATAGCTATCTCTACAAATGGGAAATCTCCTACGATTGCCAAGAGGATGCGGGAACAATTAAACGAATTGATTCCAGATGAAATAGAAGGTGTTATTCAGAACATGCATACCATCCGGCAGGATTTAAAGGGAGATTTTGTCGACAAAGTCAGGCAGCTGGACGATCTGACGAAACTTCTCAGTGCCAAGCAGGAAAAATTGGAACCGGTTGTTCCACGCGTAGGGAAAAACTGGACAAAAATTGTTGTATTCTGTTTGCTGGCATTCCTGTTTATGGTGCTCGGTCATGCACTTCTATCCTATTTACCACTCCATGAAATCAGCATAGGAATAAAAAAAATTCCTGAGTATATAAATGTTCCGTCCTTTCTGATGATGCTGATGACCGGTTTTCTGGCACAGATGGTAGATGGGTCGATGGGAATGGGTTATGGCACCATTTCGACTACCTTCCTCCTCGCCAACGGCGTGAATCCGGCGATCGTAAGCAGCCGCGTTCATACGGCACGTGTATTCTCCAGTGGTGTTTCAGGGTATAGTCACCACCGCTTCGGAAATATTAATAAAAAATTATTCCGGACACTGGTTATTCCGGGAGTCATCGGCGCCCTGCTGGGAGCAACTCTTGCATTCTACGGACAGAAATATTCTGTATATGTTCGTATACCACTTTCCCTTTATACATTATACCTTGGCTATTTCATCGTAAAAAAAGCATTCAGAAAAAAAAATCTGCAAAATAAAATAAAAGGTGCCGGATGGCTTGCATCGGCGGGCGGGTTTATGGATGCATTTGCAGGAGGAGGATGGGGATCCCTGGTTACCGGAACGCTGATTACAAAAAGGAGAAACCCACGATACGTTATCGGCTCTGTTTGTCTGGCAGAATTCTTTGTTGTATTTGCCAGCTCAATCGCTTTTTTTATATATCTGAAAACATTTTTTTTAATGGATGTTGCCGGCCTGATCATTGGCGGTCTGATTGCAGCTCCAATTGCTGCACGACTTGTAGGCAAAATACCTATGAGGACCATGTATATCGCCGTCGGTTCGCTGATCGTCATTACCAGTTTAATGACCCTGATGAAAGGCATTTCAAATGTAACCGGATTGTAAGCTGATGGATTAAAGCGTAAAGCTCAAAGCCATTATGAATATTTTATTTTATGATTAAAATATCAGATAAAAAAATGTTGCTTTTTTAGTCTACAATAATGATAGACTTATACATAATAAACAAACATGAAACCAAAACGATCCGACCGATGTAGAAAATGAATTTCAAAGTAAAAACTCATTTCCACATCATCATCAAACTGCAATTAAAAATGAATCTCTCCATTCGCAACTTATTATTATCTGCTATTGCCGTTTTCATTACCGGCGGAGCCCGCGCACAGGGCAATAACCTGATTTATATATCAGGGAAAGTGAATGACAAGGAAACAGGAAAGCCCCTGGCGGGTGTCAGCGTCGAAATCAAAGGAACCATCGCAGGTACCATCACCAGCGATTCCGGCAGTTTCAACCTGAAAACAAAAAATAAATTTCCACTTACGCTGGTTTTTACTTCCGTCGGATTTGCCCCGCAGGAATACGTTGTCAAGGGCATCGAATCAAATTTATATGTCGCCTTGGAAACACAGACTGCACTGGGAACTGAAGTCGTGGTATCTGCTTCGAGGATTTCAGAAGCAAGATTGAAATCACCAGTCGCCATTGAGAAACTGGATATTCGTGCTATCCGCGAAACAGCATCTCCCAATTTCTATGATGCTCTTCAAAATGTGAAGGGTGTTCAAATGACAACATCAAGTTTAACATTTAAGATTCCGAATACAAGAGGATTTAATATCCCCAATAATTTTCGTTTCGTACAAATGGTTGATGGAGTTGATATGCAATCGGCAACGCTGGGGGTTCCCCTCGGCAACGCGATTGGTCCTACAGAGCTCGATATTGCGAGCGTGGAAATTACACCAGGGGCAGCTTCTGCGTTATATGGTATGAATGCCATCAACGGGATGGCTAATCTGATTACAAAAAGTCCTTTTATTTATCAGGGATTAAGCGTTTACCAGAACACCGGTGTAAATCATGTGGCTGGTATTGATGATGCGCCCAGCATTTTAACGGAATCGGCTATCCGCTATGCAAAAGCATTCAATAATAAGTTTGCCTTCAAAGTGAACTTCGGATATATGCAGGGTGTTGACTGGCGATCGAATACCAGAACAGATCAGAACCCAAACTATTTACCTAGTGCAAACCCGGGATTTCCGGCGTTGAACGGACCCGGCAACAACACTGCTTACGACGGTTGGAATAAATACGGCGATGATGCCCTGGCCGGCAGTAACCTGATCTCCCTGAGCGGTCTCAATATAGATGGCAAAGCAAATCAAACGCTTCGC
>DASXKM010000610.1:0-10848 GCA_036496825.1 Puia sp.
GAGAATTTAGGGCCAAAAATAATCAAATTGGCAGTATCGCCATCAGCAAAGCCGAAAGCATCATTAAACCATCTAAAACAAAATAATACAGATAATCGGAGATACTGTTTTTGGCCTTATTATATATAAGTGAAAGAATCATTCCGGGTATCGTTAGAATGAAAACTGATACCGGAGAGATATTTGTAAAAACCAGTGCAAGGGTAAAAATAAAAAATGCAATGATGGAAAAAATAAACAACCGGTTTACACCAGTTTCATCGAAATAATTGACCATGGTCCGGATTCCCTCGAGTTTATCATCAGCCCGGTCGCGATAATCGAAAACAATACAAATGGCATAAATAAGAAAAAAACGGCTGGCTGCAAACCATTTCATTTCATGATTATAATGATGCAGCAGACCTGAAACGAATACAGGAAGGATGGCTGTCACATAGGTCCAAACAGTGGTCAGAAAAATGGTCTTGCCAATGGCCACCTGCTTTAGGAACCGGAAATAAGGAAGGGGGATCTTCGGGGCCGAATATAAAAAAGTAAGAAATGTAGCGAAGAAAAGCGCAAACCAATGTTGCCGTAGTTTATAAAAAAAAACGAGTGATCCCACGACGCCAATGAAATAAAGCAGGAGGTGGGTGCTTTTGTGTTGGATCGACCAGGTTGACCTGTCTGTCGTGGTATGATCCTGCGGGGTCAGGTACCAGTGAAAATTATAACTGCACAGCGTTGCAAAAAAAACAAACCAGTAATAATCGGCCGGAACCGGCAGATGTAATAAATAGCCGCTTTGCCAGGTCATTAATACGGCGCAAGCTGATATGTAAATACTGCTGTAGAGAAAATAATCGAAAACTTTCCGGATCCAAACCAAAGTATCTTGAATTATTGAGTCACGACAACTTTACCGGTAGCAGCTGTATCACTGCGATTCCCTTTTAAGTCTATCAGAACAAATTTGAAATCAAAAGTGTCGTTTTCGCCATTAATGCCATAACTGATATTGGCCCAGGACAAAGACGTGCTGAATTCTGCTTTACTTGCATCCGGAGTTTGCGGTAAGAAGGTCATAAAAGTATCGGATGTCAGATCATTTGGGGGAACCGGTGTCTGATTATAGCGATGACGGAAAATCAGTAATGTATCATTAGACAGATTTCCGCCTGACTGGGAATATGTCAGCACTGCATTAAAGCTGCCATCTGGCGTGACCAAATCAGTATATGATTTCATTTTGAGGCTGGGCTTAGAGGAATTCTGATCCTTACTGCATCCGAGCAGCACCAATAATAAACAAATTAGAACAGGAATTCCCGGTTTCATGAATGTAATTTGGACGGCACAAATTAAAGGATTTTCGCGAAATGCTTTAGTATTGTACCGGTTAACTTTTGATCTGAAATATCTATTCCACATGCAGGATCTTAACAGCGATCATACCACTTATCAATACGATACAATCTTTAATGGGTTGCCCGGGAAGTTTGAAGAAAAAGCACTGGAGCTTTTCAGATTTCAATATCTGGATAATATCCTTTACAGGAATTTTGCAAATCGTTTTGATTCCAATCCGGTCAACGTTAAAGAATTACATCAGATTCCTTTTCTACCGGTATCTTTTTTTAAGACGGAAATTGTGACGACTGGAAAATTTGATGCTGAGATTATTTTTGAAAGCAGCGGAACAACGGGTCAAACAGCCGCCCGGCATTTTGTAAAGCACCTGGGGATTTATCGTGAAAGTTTCGTTAAAGGGTTTGAATTTTTTTATGGCAGCATTGGAGATTATTGCATACTTGGATTGCTGCCCGCATATCTTGAAAGAACGGGATCCTCGTTAATAAAAATGGTGGAAGAATGGATGCGAATAAGTAATCATCCGGAGAATGGTCTTTATCTATATGAATTTGAAAAGCTGCATAACGTGTTGTTGAATCTGGAGAGTAAAAAACAACCTACGCTCCTGATCGGTGTAAGCTTCGCTTTGCTGGACTTTGCCGAAAGATATTCAATGCAGTTATCCAATACAATTGTGATGGAAACCGGAGGCATGAAAGGACGAAGAGAGGAAATTACCCGGGAAGAATTACATCAGAAACTTAAACAGAAACTGGGTGTAGACCAGGTACACTCAGAATATGGGATGACAGAATTATTATCACAGGCATATTCAACGGGAGAGGGCATATATCGACCAGTGCCCTGGATGAAGATGATGATCAGAGATGAAGACGATCCCCTGAGCCTTCACTCTTCCGGTGAAGGTCTTCTGAATATTATTGATCTGGCAAACCGGTACTCCTGTTCATTTATTTCGACGGACGACGTGGCAAAGCTTTCTGACGATGGAAGTTTTGAAATTTTAGGAAGAATGGATAACAGTGATATACGCGGTTGCAGCCTGATGGTGATTTAAGGATAAATAATATCTATTAAATCCGTACACGGGATCCTGCATTTTTTTTGACTGCTCTCTGTTGCGAGTTCGACCAGGCGTATAGTATTGTAACCATGTTCGGGCTTCACTTTCAGCGGGCCTTTATTTACAATGCAGTTGTACAGATCGTCGTAGAAGCCTCCATAATTGCCGGGGAGGGAAGGATATTTTTCATTTATGACTTTCCCGTTTATTTCGGTATGCAACAGGCCATAGATGTTTTCTGCCTCGCGGCCCCAGTCCGCAGCTGTAGGAAGATATCCTTTTCTGAGCAGTGCTTCCTGTGGATCTTCACCATTCTTTATAAAAGAACCGAGTTTGCCATGGATGGCATACCGGGGGCCCGGCTCACGGACAAGCATACCTGATTTTAAAATAATTTTTGTAAAATCATAATCGAGCCAGATTTCAAAATAATCGGTAGCCCTTGCATGGGGCCTTTGTATACGGACGTCAGCCGTAATAAATTTCGGTAGTCCGAAAAGAACGAGTGCCTGATCAATCAGATGAGCACCCAGATCGTATAATATGCCGCTGCCAGGTATATTTTCTTCCCGCCATGCGTTGGGTCTAAGCTCCGGCCGGTACCTGTCGTAGTGCGCTTCGAATTCAACTATTTCGCCGATCAGGTTTTCTCTGAGCAATTGCCGGATGGTCAAAAAATCTGATACATACCGGCGGTTTTGATAAACGCTGAGCACCCGATTACTCTTTTCTGCTTTGGAGATCAGTTTTTTTGCATCTTCAGAAGTAATCGTAAAAGGTTTTTCCAATACCACATGTTTGCCGGCGTTCAATGAGCGCCAGGCATAATCAAAATGAGAGTCATTGGGAGTTGTAATAACCACGAGTTCAAGACTCTCATCCGCCAGCATATCATCCAGATTTCGAACAATTTTTACAGATGGATATTTCTCACGGGCTTCATCGCCTTTGCGTTGCAAAATAGTCTCCAGGTCAAATTTCGGATTGGTAATGATAAATGGAAGGTGCATAAATTGGGCAGCGATGCCGTAACCGACTACACCTGTTTTCATATCAAATGATTTTATTCCGAAGGTAAGGCGGATGATTCAACCAACTCAGAGTGAATTTAAAAATTTCATCAGTTGATTTCTATCCCCGACGGAAAGAGATGTAAATGCCTGTTTGGCTTTGGCAGCCTCCCCATCGTGCCATAGAATAGCTTCTTCAATCGTACGGGCACGTCCGTCATGCAGGTAGTAAGCTATACCGGTTGTTTTTTGTAACAGGCCCAATCCCCATAACGCTTTTGTTTTCCATTCAGAGCCTGTAGCCAGATAATCAGGTCGATTATCAGCCAGTCCCAAGCCCATGTCATGAACTAATAAATCCGTGTAAGGATGAATACGCTGACCACTTAATTGCGGAAGATTAAAATCGGGGCCTGTCATTATAGTTGGCCGGTGACAACCGGAACAGTTTATCTGATTAAAAATGATTGAACCAGCTTTGACATCCGGATCAGTTATATTTCTTCTCGCAGGCACCGCCAATGTCCGGACATAAAAAGTTACAAAATTCAAAAGACTGTCTGCCAGTTCAGGCTTCCCGGTTTCAGTAGCAGCTGGATACTGTTGTTGGTCAGAAGTGCTTTCCACCGGGGTGACATAGGAGGTTACACCCATATCCTGTTGGTAAGCCGTGGCGACCTGCGTCAGCAATGAATTGGTATTCGCTTTGAGACCAAAACGCCCCACTTTGGTTTGTCCGGAAGCCGGATCGTACACCATATTTGCCTTTCCGGAAATACCGTCGCCATTTTTATCCCCTGAGTCGATGAATCCGAGTATGGTGCTTTCGGGTATGTTATCCAACAGGCCAATACCGATCAGGGGAGGTGCAAGTCTTGGAGAAAGCATATAGGGTACGCTAAATGGAACATATGGATTGACCAGCGTATAGGTTGGATTTCTTAAACTGGCAGTGCTGCCATCGGGATAAGTAAATGGAATTTCTGCATAGCTGATATTTACTTTAGCCTCTGCGGTGTAACCCAATACCGACTGGTCCTGGATTTGGGTTCCAAAACCCTCAACAGCCAGAGGACCGCCGTGCGGATCGGTTCCTGTCTGACTTATTCGCATCAGCAAACCGGAGGTGGCTGCCCCGGTTGAAGGAAATCCGCCACCATCATTCCGATGGCAGTTTATACAGGAAACGTTATTAAAAACTGAACCAAGCCCTCCGAATACGATGGCGGGAGGAGCTACAAATTTTGCTTCAAAAGTCTGATCCCCCAATTCATGCGCGCGTTCATCCCTGGCATCCATGCCTTCGATTGAATTCGTAAACGCGTGTGAAGTTTCGTCAAAAACAGATGCCTGTCCGCCACTAAAACGATCGTCGTATGCCGAATCCGGAGCCAGTTCAGCCTTGTGACAACGACTCAGTGATATCACTAAAACTCCAATGAAGGCGATGATAAATAATTTCTTCATTTTCTTAATTCCCCTTTTCAGTCTTTTACATTGGTCGTGATGAATTCCTTCAAATCCATATCCAGCAGTGTATTTAATGCGGCCAGCTGATTCATCGTGTTTTGTACCTGTGTACGTTGTGTGAAAATGGCCACTTCATAGCGTTCAGTTATCTGGCTGAAGGAATTAATGGCAGCATTCATCTGCGCCTGTATTTTCTGATCCAGATCGAGCTGCCTGGCGGCAACCAGATTCCTGATTCCTTTTCCTCCATTGAGACCCATATAAACCTGCTGCATCCCGAGGATATTATTTTTAAAGTCAATCAGTGTATTGCCTGAATAGGGTGATTCGGTTATTGTTGAGTCTTTTGCAATAAAGGGTTCATACATTTTAGAAGCACCCACTTCGCCGCAGATATCACTCATCGCTGATATAATATTCAGGAACAAGGCCTGTCTGGTCGTGAATTCTGTACTTCCTCTTCCGGCTGTTAACACTTGCTGAGAATAATTGTCAGATCCGAGGAACCAGTCATTATAGAGCAGCTGTACATTATTGGAAAGCATGTCATCGATCAGCGAAACCATATATTGTTTTTGTTTCATTGTAAAATTGGCTGCTGTTTTACTTCCACCTTTTCCCCATAACATATATTCCAGCGGATGATATCCACGCAGACTCTGCGGCAGATTTTTGACATCGTCGGTATTCAGCGGGTTGTTACTGGCCAATACTGAATCCATCTGTACATAGTCGGTTGGCCAGGTGTCTGTATTGGGATCATAGTCATTGGATTCAACCGGTCCCATCAGGAAACCTTCACTCTGTTCCCAATCCGCCCGAAGATTCTTCCATAAAGCTTTTCCCGCCGTTAAATTTTCGTCGTTTGTTTCATTCGCCAGTTTATTAACACTGGTTTGCATGGACAGACCTGAGTTTAGCAGGCTGCTGTATCTCAAAAAAACCACATCGTTTGTAAAATCTTTTATGACATCCGTTTCAAGACTGTCAAAGGTCTGACCCGTTGAGCCGCCCGTATCATTTGACTTGTGACAGGCAGTCAGGACGAAGAGGATTATAGAAATTGTCAGAATCTGTATTTTCAATTTTTTATTTTTAATTTTTTCTTTTTTTCTTTACGATTTAAGTTGAATCACGACCTGGCCCTGATCAACACTTGTGGCAAATTTTTTCAATGCTCTTTCCGCCGGTCCTTTTACGACCTGACCTTCCAAATTAAACTTGCTTCCATGCAGTATACACATGTATCCGCTTTGATTTGCGATCAGTTGGTTTTGCTGATGTGTGCATTCAAGTAAAATGGCTTCAAAGTCATTTGCAGAAGTTTTGCGAACAGCGATATCATAAAACCAGCCTTCGGGTCGCACGATCTGAATCTGTTCTTTCGCAAAAACAGTTGCCGGCATTCGCACGGTATTCTCTGAAACCGGAAGTTTTAAAACCCTGGAAGAGGGGCTACAGGCAAGCAGATCTGAAATTAATATACCCGCACCTGCCATGATGCAAGTCTTACAGGTTGAAGACAGAAATTTCCTACGTTCCATAGACATACGACCCGTGTTTTGAATTAAAAAGAATATCCGATTCCAAGATTTAAAAACTGGTTGTTCTGCTGATAGGGCAAAGCATTCGGTGCCGGATTAATAACCAGATCAGGATTCTGTGGACCGGTATGCATGAGGCGGACATCTAATTTAATGACAACATTGGGCAGGGGCAGATAACCAAATCCCATGATGAGATGGGTCTGATCTTCTGTTCCGTCGTAAATACCTTCGCCTCCTGTAGCAATACCGGAATTCATGTTTAGTGCTTCAAAACGTGCGAAACTGATAAAACCGGCTTTGGTGGATTTTCCGAAAAGCCAGTTATACGCGATTTCAACGTATGCGCCATACATGCCGGTAGCCGTGTTATTTCCATAAACCGTATTCATCTTTCCTGCGTCAGGATAGCTGATATAGGTGCCGAGTGCTTTTCCGGACCAGGCATTCTGGTCAAACTGTACGTCGGCTTCTCCTAAATATATAGGTGTTCCGAAGGCCCCGCTGTTCAAACCCAGACTGTCAGAACCCTTTGGACTTAATGTTACCGTTCCACCACTATAACCAGAAACCTGAAATTTGAAATTCTTCCAGAAATATTGCACTGCAGCAGTTACAGCAATATTATTTGCAGATGCCAGGTTACCTTCAGCGCGGCCACCGCGGATACCGGTACCATGTTCGAAATGCTGACCCGCCAGTCCGTTCATCAAGGCGAAGCTGTAATTCAAAGGAATCCTTTCACTGTTTCCATAGAAACCGATACCCAGTTCCCGCCAGGTGGCAGGAATTATGAATGTTTCGACGAGTGGTCTTTCAACGCCATTAAAATTTACGGGCAAATGATTTTCGTTCAGGATTCCTATTCTTGGTACAAATAATCCGGCAACGATATATTGACGCGCGTTCAGGTTAAATTTCAGGAATGCCTGTTCCATGGAAATTTCGGCATTATTGCTAACACCCCCTTCGACTTTGGCGTTTTCCAGTTCCAGCTCTGAGAAAAAAGAGATTTTTTGCGAAAACTGATGGCCTACAAACAGGACTGCTCTTTCAAGAGTGACGGTTGACTGTTGCTGATCAAAATTGCGTTGATAAAAAGCGCTGCCATATCCGGAAATAACGGTCTTTTGAGAATTGGATCCTGCCTGCAGGGAATCCTCATTTGTCATGATGAGTTTCTGTGCATTTGTTGTCGTAAACTTTTGAGCGTCAATATTTTGATAGAAAAGTAAGAGAGCAAGACCCAGGGTTATGAGGTATTTCATCCTGCAAATGAATCTTATAATACGTGGAACTCATTACGCATTTGGAAATATCATTTACATAATGCGGAAAAAATGCACATCCAATGGTTTAAAGAAAATTCGGGATATTTATAATTAAATAAAAAAATATTTATGAATATGGTTAAAACGGGGTTGACTTTTTTAATGGCCGTTATTTGTTTCAGTTTTAGTAAAGCACAGACAGCAGATGAAATTGTAAATAAATATGTGGACGCCATTGGAGGCAAGGAAAAGCTGGACCAAATCAAAACGGTCTATGTTACGAATACAACTCAGGCGATGGGAAATGAAGGACCCAGTACAACCCAGATCATTGATGGAAAAGCTTTCCGGCTCGACTATGAAATTAACGGGCAGAAATCGACCCAGGTTTATACCGATAAAGGAGGCTGGCAGATAAATCCTTTTATGGGAGCAACCACAGCACAGCCAATTCCGGAAGAAATGTATAAACAAAGCAAAGGACAGTTATATTTTACAGGACCTTTGTATAATTACGCAGCCAAAGGAAATAAGGTGGAACTTTTGGGGAAGGATGGAAATTCCTATAAGTTGAAAATTACGAATACCGATTCGGTTGAAACGATGGCCTACATTGATGCTGAGTCTTATCATCTGACTAAAATTACCAGGCAAACGAATTTTATGGGTCAGAGTATGGAACTGACTGTTTCGTTTTCAAATTTCAAGAAAACGGATTTCGGAATTACCATACCGTATACAACCGAAATTAATTATGGCGGTCAATTCTCTATAACCAATAATATCACCAAGATCGAAATTAATAAGACCATTGATCCTGCTGTATTTGAAATGCCAAAGTCTTAAATGCTTACTGCCTGAAGCTATTAAATGAAGAAACAAACTCCCGTTAGATCTAACGGGGGTTTTTGTTGTATAGACCCGGAAAATTTCAAAAACGTACGACGGCTGTACAAAAACGGACAGACGCTGAACCACTCTATTTGCATTTATTTGGCAGTCAAGATTTTATAAAAATGGCATCGGATTGGGGAGATAGAGTTCAAACATATTTAAATGTTTAAGAATAACCTGAAAATTGCCTGGCGGAATATGATCAGGGACCGTCAATTTACTTTTTTGAACCTGCTGGGATTAGCGACGGGTCTCACATGTACCATATTGATTTATTTATGGGCTCACGATGAATACCAGTTTGATAAATTCCATGAGAAAAATGCGCGGTTATATCAACTGATGGAGCACCGTAAAGGAAATGGCGAAGTTTTTATTGCCGATGAGAGTTCCGGACTGTTAGCGGAAACGGTTGCCGCGCAGAATCCCGATGTAGAATATTTTGCAGCAGAGGCACCGGCCTCCTGGTTTCAGAAATTCACTCTGAGTGTTGGCGATAAAAATCTGAAAGCGACCGGTCAGTATGTAGGAAAGGATTATTTCAATATTTTTTCATTTAAACTCATAGACGGGAACCCGGACAAGGTGCTGGCGGATAAAGACAATATTGTTATTTCCGACGAGCTGGCAATGAATCTTTTTAATACGACCCAAAATCTGATTGGAAAGAAAATTACTTTTCAACAGAATCAGATTTTTTTTGTGAGCGGGGTTTTTGAAAAAATACCCGTTCGCAGTTCGGAACAATTTGATTTTGTTTTACCCTTCGAATACTATAAACAAATTCAACCCTGGGTTACGAGTTGGGGCAATACCGGTCCGCACAATTTCATCGTTCTTAAAAAAGGAACCGATGTCAATGCATTCAATCAGAGAATCGCCGGATTGATCACCAGGAGTAGTGGTGATACAACACGTTCTCCCTTTGCGATGCGTTTTTCGGATAACTATCTTCAGAATAGTTTTGATCATGGAAACCGTATCGGAGGTCGTATAGTGAATGTGAAACTATTTTCGATCATTGCTCTATTCATTCTTACGATTGCCTGTATCAACTTTATGAATCTTTCAACCGCGAAAGCATCCAGAAGATTAAAGGAAGTCGGAATAAAAAAAGTGGTGGGCGCGGGTAAAAAACAACTTGTTTTACAATTTCTGGGCGAGTCCATTCTATTGACCTTTATTGCCGTCATTATTGCCTTTGGACTGGTATATCTGTTACTGCCGCAATTCAACCGGATTACAGGAAAGGAAATCAGTCTTCATCCCGATGCGGGTCTGGTCACCGGGTTGATTGGCATCGGTTTATTCACCGGTTTTGCATCGGGGAGTTATCCCGCTTTGTACCTGGCTGGATTTAATCCCATCATGATTTTAAAAGGACGAATGCGCAATTCAATCGGTGAAATCTGGGCTCGCCGGGGACTGGTTATATTCCAGTTTGCAATTTCCATTTTTATGATTGTCGGGGTCCTTGTTATATACCGCCAGATCCAATATATACAACATAAGGATCTGGGGTATCAGAAGGATCACGTTATCCGAATGGATTGTGAAGGGAAATTGATATCAAACGAAGAAAATTTCATTGCACAATTAAAAAAAGTCCCCGGAGTTGTGAATGCCTCCTTCACCTATAATGTGATGATCGGACGTAACTATGGCGATAATGGCCTTGAATGGCAAGGCAAACCTCCCAATGAATATATCTATTTTGAAGGATTCGGCGGAGGTTATGATTTTATTGAGACCATGGGAATGAAAATAGCTGAAGGCAGAAGTTTTTCAAAAAATTATGGCGATGAGTCACACAACATTATCGTGAATGAAGAAGCGGCCAGGATCATGGGATTCAAAAACCCGGTCGGAAAAAACGTTACGCTGTTTGGCAATCCAAAACAGATTATCGGCGTGGTAAAAGATTTTCATTTTGAATCGCTTCGGGAAACGGTAAAACCCATTTACATGAATTTAATCAAACAGGACTCTTCCCCGTGGTATAAACTGATGATTCGTGTACAGGCCGGAAGGGAACGTGAGACAGTTGAAAAGATTAAAAATTTGTATGAAAGATTCAATCCGGGTTTTCCGTTTGACTTTCATTTTATTGATGAACTATACGAAAAACAGTATGCAGCCGAACTGCGGGTGAGCATCTTATCCAAATATTTTGCGGGACTTGCAATCCTGATTTCCTGCCTCGGATTGTTTGGGCTAACGGCATTTACTGCTCAGAAGAG
>DASXKM010000611.1:0-3588 GCA_036496825.1 Puia sp.
ATTAAAGCTTTCTGTTTTAATCCTTGTGAGGGACTTTACGTTTATGTTTATAAAGAAGATGTTTCGATTTAAGTCCTGAGGAGATCTTTCTGCATACGTACTTACCTTAAAGGTGTTTTGATTTAGGCCTGGGAGGTTTTCTTTTTTACGCCCTGTAAAGGTGTGTTGCTTTATGCCTTTAGCCTGGGCTTTTCATTGTGATGTTTTTTGAAAAGCCGGTCGATAATTCCACCGGCTTTTTCTTTTATCTTTTCTGCATTATTTGATACCAGTCCGGCCATGCCCCACTGAATTGCTTTACCGATTGTTTTGCCTACAAATCCATTCGTTTTGCCCAGGATCAGTTTACGGCTAAGAAAGCCCGAGCCAAGCCCCAGCAGGGCATTGATCAGGCCTTCCTTATGTTCTCCGGAAAAAACCGAACGCACGCCATTCTTAATCAGGTTGACCGGTGTCAGATTATGCAAGACAGTCTGGAAAGTTTCCTGGATGTCTTGTTTTTGAGCCGCCGCCTTTAATTCAAGTTCGGCAATTGCCTCCGACAGTTCAGCACAATTGGTGATTGTTTTTTTCATCGGGTTTATTTCAGCATTTTATTGATCAGCTCATTTGCAATCGGAGTCTTGATCCATTTCTCCCTCATTACATAAATGACCAGCAAAATGATGGCATATACTCCCGCCATGATAAAAAAACCATAATGATAAGCACCGAGTAATTTACCGAGCAGAAGTGCGAGGGCAAGGCTAACGAAAAGTATCAGCAGGAATGAAATGAAAAGCATCGAAATAGTAACCACGACGGCCGATAAAATATCTGCTGATCTGTCGATCGTCTTCAGTTTCGTCAGCTCAATTTTCGTTTCCAGATAATCCTTTGACTTATCTATCAGCGTCTTGATGGATTCGGTAGAACTCATATTTAAATATTAAGCTAAGTTACCTACTTTAAAACACCCTTTACCTTTCCCTGTATCTGATCGACGAATTCGCCAAATTTCCCCTTCAGGTCATCCGTCAGCCGGTTACCTTGCTTCAGAAACTTTTCTCCGGCTTCGCGACCTTTCTTTGTATTCAGGATAATGGCGATTGTTATGCCGGCTGCTATTCCGGTTAGTATCCCTGCAACAATTTTTTTGTTATTCATAAAAGAAAATTTACCTGTATAATTCGAAAATCAGGCCATGTTATGAAGAAGGCTTAAAGGTGAAGCCCAAAGCGGAAACCCTGAAGCCCAAAACCTATATTACAGCCTTAGATGAACGGTCTCTATATCTATACATAAATTCAAAAATGAGTGATCTAATCATTTTTGCATAATGCCTTAAGCTTTGGGCTTTGGGCGTTGGGTTTAACTGGGTACTAAATTCTACGGTTAAGCGACACTCTACAAATTACCATCTTAAAACTGAACGGCATGATCTTCTTAAGAGAAGTACAAAAATATCATAATGGAATCTGCCCAACGCCAGATACCGGCCTGGGTGCCCCTTAAGTCAACCATGCAGGGCGCCGGTGATTTCTTCATGTTTTATATCAGGTTTGTAAAAGAGGTTTTTAAAAGACCCTTTGAGTGGAGAGAATTTCTGGTTCAGTGTTATAAGATGGGCAATAAATCGCTACCGCTGGTGCTTATCACAGCCTTTATCATGGGACTTGTGTTAACCCTGCAGACCAGACCCTCCCTTGTGAATTTCGGTGCGGAAGCCCTGTTGCCTGGTATGGTTTCGGTTTCTGTTATCAAGGAAATCGGACCCGTGATCACGGCTGTCATTTGTGCGGGCAAGATCGGAAGCCGCATCGGCGCTGAACTCGGAGCCATGAGGGTGACTGAACAGATTGACGCGATGGAAGTATCGGCTATCAATCCTTTTCGTTTTCTTGTTGTTACCCGTGTACTTGCATCTACCTGCATGCTTCCGCTACTGGTGATATTTGCCGATACGATTTCGATATTTTCTTCTTACCTGGCCTATAATATTCATGGGGAAATGTCACTGACCAGTTATTTCAGTACGGCGCTGTCCAAACTTGGATGGATTGACATCATCCCTTCTTTCATCAAATCTGTTTTATTCGGAACGGCCATCGGTTTAGTCGGATGTTACAAGGGGTTTACCGTTGAGGGGGGAACAGCCAGTGTGGGGACTGCCGCGAATTCTTCGGTCGTTACAGCTTCCCTGGCAATATTCTTTATAGATATGATTACGGTTCAGGTTACGGACATATTATAATACGGACATCTGATGGAGAATGAAAACGTAGTCAGTATAAAAGGCCTTAGCAAATCTTTTAAAGAAAGGCAGGTTCTCAAAGATGTCAATCTGGAAATCAGTAAGGCCGAAAACGTAGTTGTGCTGGGAAAATCCGGGTCTGGCAAGTCAACATTGATAAAATGTATGATCGGCCTGATGGAACCGGATGAAGGCGAAATCTGGATATTTGGAAAAGACATGGCGGATATCGATTACGATGAACTCAACAGGTTTCGCACAAGAATCGGATTTCTTTTCCAAAGCGGTGCATTATATGATTCCATGACAGTTTATGAAAACCTGGCATTCCCGCTGCGTCATCATAAGAAGGAATTGGGCAAAGAAAAACTGGATGAACGGATTCATGAAGTTTTGGAAAATGTCGGTCTGCCCGAAGCGGGAGACATGATGCCGGCTGAACTTTCCGGCGGCATGAATAAAAGGATCGGGCTGGCGCGTACATTGATCTTAAAACCAGAAATCATGTTGTATGATGAACCGACAACGGGACTGGATACGGCAACGGCAAAAGAAATCAGCCAGCTGATACTGGATTTGCAACGGAAATATAAAATTTCATCGCTGATCATCACGCATGATATCGCCTGTGCAAAAATGGTTGCGGACCGCGTGGTGATGCTAAAAGAGGGTGTTATTGTCGCTGAAAGTTCTTATGAAGAAATGGAAAAAAATAATGATGTATGGGTAAAGTCTTTTTTTTCTTAAAAAATTAATTGCACGACATATGAAATCAAGCGGCGTAATGAAATGGAAACTGGGATTATTCATTGTGGCAGGTCTGGTGCTCCTGGTGCTCGGATTATTTTTCGTCGGTAAACAGAAAAATCTTTTTGTTTCTGTATTTCCGCTGAAAGCGCTGTTCACGAATGTAAGCGGTCTGAAAATAGGGAGTAATGTGCGTTTTGGAGGTATTGCCATCGGTACGGTGGATGGTATCCAGCTGCTGACGGATACTTCGGTACTGGTAAACATGAATATCAAATCGGAGGTCAGAAAATTTATAAAAAAGAACGCCACCGCCGGAATTGGTTCTGATGGTCTGGTGGGTGACCGGGTCGTTTTAATTTCTCCGGGTACCATGAATCAGGAAGTTGTAAGGGATAATGAAATACTCGTTTCTCGTGCACCGGTGGAAGCTGATCAGATACTGGCAGGACTAAAAACATCCGCCGATAATGCCGCCATCATTACACAACAGCTGGCTGAAGTGGCTTATAGAGTAAATCACGGTCATGGTCTTATTGCCAGACTTCTGCGTGATTCCAGTCTCGGCAATAACCTGAGCGCAACAATGGTTAATCTGAAAAATGGTT
>DASXKM010000612.1:0-3011 GCA_036496825.1 Puia sp.
ACTGTCAACTGACTACCGTCAACCGTCAACCCTTCCTGATCACGGGCGCGACCTGGGTGCCAAATAATTCTATGGAGTGCATTATTTGTGCATGTGGCATCGTGCCTACACTTACATGTAGCAGAAATCGACTCAGGCCAAAAAGTTCCTTTTCAAACAGGATTTTATCGATTACCTGCTGGGGTGAACCAACCAGCAGGGCGCCCTGCTTTGACCTTCCGGTCTCAAATTGTGCACGGGTGGTGGGTGGCCATCCACGTTCCCGCCCGATATTAGACATTACATACGCATAGGATGGGAAGAATTCATCTGCCGCCTGCTGGGAATTTTCTGAAATATATCCATGAGAATGTACGGCCAGTGGTAATTGACTGTGACCGGCAGCGGCCGACGTTTTCCGGTAAAGCTCCACCAGGGGCAGGAAATTGGCGGGGCCGCCACCAATGATCGCGAGCGCCATAGGCAGACCCAGTTTTGCTGACCGGATCACGGACTCCGGCGTTCCTCCAACAGCTATCCAAACAGGGAGTTTTTTTTGGAAAGGTCTTGGGTACACCCCCAGGTTTTGGATCGGGGAACGGTGTTTTCCTTTCCAGCTGATTTTTTCTGATTCATTCAGTTTGACCAGCAAATCGAGCTTTTCCGCAAATAATTCGTCATAATCTCTCAAATCATACCCAAAAAGTGGGAAAGATTCAATAAAAGAACCGCGGCCTGCCATGATTTCCGCCCGTCCCCCGGATAATAAATCCACGCTGGCAAAATCCTGAAAAACCCTGACAGGGTCATCTGAACTGAGCACAGTAACGGCACTTGAAAGCCGGATTCGATTTGTTTTTACTGCCGCGGCCGCGAGTACGACAGCAGGCGAAGAAACAATAAAATCGGGCCGGTGATGTTCGCCGAGTGCATAAACATCCAGTCCAACCTGATCTGCCAGTTCAATTTCTTCCATTAAATCCATCATTCGCTGCTGAGCGCTAATGATTTTACCGCTAACCGGGTCTGGTGTTAACTCTGCGAAACTGCTGATTCCTAATTCCATGCAGCGAATTTACATCTTTACGTTCCAACCTTCAGCCGGCATCATCTGTTGAACATCATTTATCGCTTATCGATTGACGATAAACCATATACGATAAATAATTGCTGTCATCTGTGAACAGTGAACTGTCAACTCTCAAGATACACTGTACAGTATTTTTACTTATTTTAGTCGTCCGGTTATGATCACGAAAGCGTCGATAGTTGCTTTTTTTTCAAAGGGGAAAATCATTTTTGCATCCATTGCGGCTGTAATCACTTTTTCAATCACCCTGTACAATCAGTTTAAGTCTGTTCCCAAGACTGAAATCTCCGGATTTGTTTCTGCCGACAGGAATTCGGTTGTCCCGGTAGATGCAGTTGTAAAAATCATAAGCCCGATTCAAAGTGAAACGCAAACCGATTCCAAGGGCCGGTTTAAATTCAAATTACCTAATCTTCAGAGTGACACTTTTCTGCTGATCATTCAGAACAAAAAGACCAATATCGAGACCAAACAGAACGAATGGGTGGATGCCTCCGATGGCAGAAAAGATATTTATGTTTTATTCAACTCCGATCAGGATCTCGATAAAGTATATGCACCCCTGGGTAAAAGTATGTCACCTGCCTACGCCAAAAGACCACCCAATGTGCTTCGCGTTTTCAATCAGTTTCATTTACCAAAGAGGAAGCCCCACTGATAACATATTGATGATTTATACTCAATGGTATTTTCCAGCAGTAACTCTGTTTTGTAATTTGAAACAACCATGAAAAAAATAAATCCATTACTGATTATTTCTATTTTTCTATTTAGTCAGTGTACTAACCGGTCTACCTGGAATGATGTTTTTCATGCGGATGAAGCCCATACCGGCGTTTATCGCAGTGCAGCCGGCAGAGGCCTGGGTTCTGTGAGATGGAAATTTAAAACCAGTGGCAGGATTTTTTCATCTCCAGTCATTAAAGATGGCCTGGCGTATATCGGAAGTGAAGACAGTAATTTCTATGCAGTCAGAACCTATTCGGGTGCGCTGGCCTGGAAGTTCCATACGGGTGGGGCAGTTTCCTCCTCTCCTGCTATTTTTAATGGCATGGTCTACTTTACCAGCTACGATGGTTATTGTTATGCGCTGGACGCGGTGACGGGAAAGGAGACCTGGAAATTTAAAACCGGTGGAGAAAAAAAAGTTGGTGCAAAGGGATTGTGGACGATGAAGCCGGCAGACATGTATATGGAAGATCTTTGGGATTTTTTTCTTTCTTCTCCGGTAGTTGGAGTGAATGGTCCCGGTGACTACAAAGGTCCGACCGTATACTTCGGAAGCAGTGACGGAAATTTATATGCTTTGGATGCAATCAGCGGATCTTTAAAATGGAAATTCAAAACCGGAGGCATCATTCATACAAGCCCGGCTTTGTATGAAGGGACCATATATTTCGGTAGCTGGGATACCTATTTATATGCGGTCGACGCGCAAACCGGAAAAGAAAAATGGAAATTTAAAACCAAAGAACAACCGGTCATGCATTTGCTGGAAGGCATACAGGCTTCTCCCGCAATTGCTGACGGTGTTTTATATTTTGGCGCCAGAGATGGATTTTTTTATGCGCTCAAAGCCAAAACGGGGGATTCGCTCTGGAGTTTCTCTGCGGACAATTCATGGGTTCTTACAACAGCTGCGGTTATTGACAGCACAGTTTTTTTCGGTACTTCCGATACTTATTTGTTGTATGCCCTGGATACAAAAACAGGCCGGAAAAAATTTAGTATGAAGGCAAAGGGTTATTTATATTCTTCCCCGGCTATCGCACGCCGGACTGTTTATTTTGGAGATTTTACGGGCAATTTTTATGCGCTTGATCTGAGATCAGGAGGTAAGAATTTTCAAACATATTCTACTGACAGCAGGAAATCAAACGCGGCCGGTATACTAAATCAAAAGGGAGAACTAGACTTTGGTTACACGGGTGCCAAGGAGGAT
>DASXKM010000613.1:0-1750 GCA_036496825.1 Puia sp.
GTTTTAATGGAACACCAACCCATCCCATGACACCCGCTGTAATTACAAGGGGAATCAGATTGGGCAATAAAGAACAAATCAGGATGCGGATACTTCTGAACAGATATAACATACATACTGCAATCAGCAAAAAAGCCCAGATTATACTTTGTTTCAGACCCGCGATGATAAATGCACTTCCTTCCAGGAAGGTTACGGTTGTACCGGTGAATTCGATCTTATAATGTGCCGTATCAAATAATTCATCCGCCTTGTTTTTTACCTCACCCAGAATTTGTGGAAGACGAATACTTCCGACATCCGCCATATTTACGCTGATTCGTAATATTTGCTTATTGCTATCAATAAAACTGTTCGCCAGCTTCATGACTCCGCTGGGTTTTGTGCTGCTGCTACCTGTTTTTACATTCAAATAAGGTGCGAGGAATGGGAGATCGAATTCATTTGGTAATCCGTAATCCAGACTGTCGTTATGATAATATGCCTGCCGCAAAAATTTTAATCCTTCTACAATCGAAAGAGGTCTGGCCATCACCGTACTGGAGTCAATAAATTCTGACAACTTATCAATTTTTGAAAAGTTTGACAGCATATTCAGGCGAATTCCGTTTTTTCTTTTCGTATCGATCAGTATTTCCAGGGGCATCACGCCTTTGAAATTATTTTCGAAAAATTTCAAATCCGCATATACCGGGTCTGTTTTTGGGAGGTCGTCAAGAATATATGCCTCGGAACGGAGACGTGTAATTCCTATAAATGATACCGCCAGGATCAGCAGGGTTGAAATGAAGATGGTTCTTTTATGATGCAACGCCCATTTTTCCAGCCAGTCCAGCAGGGTCATCAACCAGCTGTTCGAAAGATATTTCATATGCCTCGTCTTCGGATCCGGCAAATAGCTGAGGGATGCCGGAATCAGGATGATGGAGATTACAAACAGCAACATGATATTGATGCCGGCTACAACTCCAAATTCTTTTAAAATGGCACTTTTTGTCAATGCAAATACCCCAAAGCCGATGGCTGCGGCAATATTACAGAACAGGGTTACGATCCCCATCTTGCTGATCATTTCATATAGAGCTTTTCTTTTTTCGCCTGTTTCTTTGAAAGAACTATGGTATTTATTCAGGAAATATATGCAATTCGGAATACCGATCACGACGATTAAGGGAGGAATCAGGGCATTTAACAGGGTTATCTTATATCCAAATAAATGCATGGTAGCGAGACTAAACACTACACCTATGATGACAACCAGCAGCGACAAAATCATGTTGCTGAAGCTTCTGAAGAAAAGGAACAGGATTAAAGCCGATAGAAGGACGGAACCCAGCAAGAACCATTTCATTTCACTGGCTACCTTGGTAGCCATATTTGTTCGAATGACTGGCAACCCGCTATAACGCATCTGAATTTTATTCCTGGCGCCGAACTCATTGGATAATTTGACGATGCCTCCAATCAATGAAATCCTGGCCGCAGAATTCAGGATCTGTTTGTTGACAGAAAGTGCCATCAGGTAAGCATGCGTATCCGGATTATATAAAAGGCCGCGATAAAATAAAAGATTTTCGAAAGTTTTTCGGGCGCTGTCTAAAGAAGCCTGATTTTCGAATTTCCTGAAGATGGGATAAGGGACCAGCTTCTCTGTATTCGTATCTTTTTCAAGAATAATAGCTTCAGGAATACTCAATACCTGTTCGACGCCTTTTATTTGTTTAAGGTTTTTGCTTAACTCCAGATAATT
>DASXKM010000614.1:0-3237 GCA_036496825.1 Puia sp.
GCTCAGCGTGAGTGCTGAAAGAATGGTTCAAGCCATCGCTGTTGCGAAATATGTAGAAGAAACCGGAGCTGCCTATGTTGCTCATGGAAGCACCGGTGCCGGCAATGATCAGGTGCGCTTCGATATGGTTTTTACAGGCATGGTACCGGAGGCAACAATACTCACGCCTATCCGCGATCTGAAGCTCAGCCGTGAACAGGAAATTCAATTCCTGAAAGAAAATGGGGTTGAGATGAATTTCGAGAAAGCGAGATACAGTATCAACAAAGGACTCTGGGGAACATCCGTTGGAGGCCGGGAAACGTTGAAATCCAAAGATTATCTGCCCGAAGATGCCTGGCCGACGCAACTCTCTGAAAAAGATCCGAAAAGAATTACACTTCGGTTTGAAAAAGGTGAACTCACCGAAATCAATGATCTGCCATTTGATCATCCTGTGCAGGCCATTCAATACCTGCAATCCATTTCACAGCCATTTGCGATCGGAAGGGATATCCACGTGGGAGATACCATTATCGGAATAAAGGGCCGCGTTGGTTTTGAGGCGGCAGCACCTTTGATCATTATCAAAGCTCACCATCTCCTCGAAAAGCATGTGCTAACAAAATGGCAATTATACTGGAAGGAACAACTGAGCAGCTGGTACGGGAACTGGTTACATGAAGGACAGATGCTGGACCCAACCATGCGTAACATCGAAAAATTCCTTGAAGATTCGCAGGCAACCGTGTCTGGAAAAGTTTTTGTAACGCTCGAGCCTTACCGGTTTACAATTACTGGTATCGAGAGCGATCATGATTTGATGAGCAGCCGGTTTGGATCATACGGTGAAATGAATAGCGGCTGGACAGGTGACGATGTAAAGGGATTCGCAAAAATATTTGGCAATCAAACTGCAATTTTTCATAAAATCAACGATCCTGTAAATAAGGTAAAATGAAAAAAATCAGGATTGGGATAACAGGCGGAGCCGGGTATACCGGCGGAGAGTTGATTCGCATCCTTTTAAATCATCCGAAGGCTGAACTGGTTTTTGTTCAAAGCAAGAGTCATGCAGGTCAGCTCTTATCTGCCGTGCACCAGGATCTTGCTGGGGATACAGAAATTCAATTTTCCGAAAATCTTTCACCTGACATCGATCTGCTTTTTCTTTGCGTCGGTCATGGCGAAGCCAGGAAATTTCTACAGGAAAATCCGATCGGCCAGGAAATCCGTATTATCGATTTATCCCAGGACTTCAGAATCGAGTCAAATAATCGTTTGTCGTCATCTGGAAAACCTTTTGTTTATGGCTTGCCTGAATTAAACCGGGACGCCATCCGGACAGCTCAGTACATCGCTAATCCGGGGTGTTTTGCGACAACCATTGAACTGGGTCTCCTGCCCCTGGCCAAACAGGGATGGTTAACCGAAGTTTACACAACCGGTATTACGGGTTCTACAGGTGCAGGACAAGGGATGAATACCACTTCGCATTTTTCATGGAGGGCCAATAACGTCCAGGCATATAAAACATTGGTCCATCAGCACCTGGCGGAAATAAGTCAGTCGCTGAATCAATACCAGAAGGGATTTGGCCAGGATAAGTTGCATTTTGTACCCTGGCGGGGAGATTTCACGCGGGGGATTTTTGTCAGTTCACAAATAAAAATCAACCATGAATTACCTGAATTAGTCAGGTTGTACAAGGATTTTTATGCCGGCCATCCATTTGCCATCGTCAGCGAAAATCCAATTTTTTTAAAACAGGTTGTCAACACCAATAAATGTATTGTTCAGCTCGAAAAACAAAATGATATCCTGGTTGTTCATTCTGCTTCAGACAATTTACTGAAAGGTGCGAGTGGTCAGGCAGTACAGAATATGAATTTAATGTTTGGTTTGGATGAGTCCGAAGGCTTGAGATTTAAAGCAAACTATTTTTAGGCCTGAAGCGGAAGGCTTAAAGCAGGAAGCGAAAATGAAATGCAGAATTTTTATTATAAACATATTGTTCAATCGGCCTCAAGCTTCAGGCTTCCAGCCTCCAGCTTAAAAAGGTCTTAAGCTTAAAAAAATGAAATTATTTGATGTATATCCTATTAATGAAATTACTGTCACGAGAGCAAAAGGTTCTTATCTCTGGGACGATGCCGGTCAGCAATATCTGGATATGTACGGTGGTCATGCCGTTATCTCGATCGGACATACTCATCCGCATTTTATTTCACGAATTACGAAACAGCTGAATCAGGTGGCCTTTTATTCTAATTCGATTCGCATACCGTTGCAGCAGGAACTGGCGGACAAGCTCGCAAAATTATCAGGTAAACAGGAATACCAGTTATTCCTATGTAATTCGGGTGCTGAGGCCAATGAAAATGCCATGAAGCTGGCTTCGTTCCATACGGGACGGAAAAAAATTGTTGCATTCAGCAAATCCTTTCATGGCAGGACCTCGCTGGCCGTAGCTGCTACGGACAATCCGTCCATTGTTGCGCCGGTAAACCAGACTGAAAATGTCGTTTTCCTTCCATTCAATGACACAGATGCTCTTAAAGAATATTTTGATAAACATGGTCGTGAAGTTGCTGCGGTGATAGTTGAAGGCATACAGGGTGTGGGCGGAATAAATTTGGCTGAAGATCTGTTTCTTCAAAAAATCAGAACGGTATGTACTGATTACGACGCCCTGTTTATTGCCGATGAAGTGCAGTGTGGCTATGGAAGAACAGGTGATTTTTTTTCTACCGACAGAGCAGGCGTAGATGCAGACATCTACAGTATGGCTAAGGGAATGGGAAACGGTTTTCCCGTTGCCGGAATTCTGATTGCTCCATATTTAAAACCAAAGTATGGTATGCTTGGAACCACGTTTGGGGGAAATCATTTAGCATGTGCTGCGGCACTGGCCGTTTTGGAAGTGATTGAAGAAGAGAACCTGATGCATAATGCAAAATCCACCGGAGAATTTCTGATTTTCCGGTTAAAAAAAATAAAGGGTCTTAAAAATGTACGCGGGAGAGGTTTAATGATTGGATTTGATTTAGATGATCAGTTAAAAGATCTTAAAAAAAACCTTCTTTTCCACCAACAGGTATTTACAGGAGAATCAAAACCGAACACAATCCGTCTCCTGCCTTCGCTGGCTTTGAGAAAAAAAGAGGCGGAAGAATTCCTTGAATCACTTGAAGAGGAAATAAACAATATGGTCTCATCCCCCAATCTGGTTCATCAGGCATGAAGAATTTTATTTCT
>DASXKM010000615.1:0-5753 GCA_036496825.1 Puia sp.
GGACTGGCACTTTTTGTACCAGATGAGGATCCGATCATATTTTATAAAATGATCGGGTATTGTGCTTTGGAAAAATTAAGACCCGGAGGTATGATATTTCTGGAAATACATCATGATTATGCGAAGGATGTCATGGTCTGGTATGAAAAAAACGGATTCTCACTTGAATTGAAAAAAGATTTATCAGGAAATAACAGAATGATAAAAGCGATTCTTCTCTGAAAATACCAATCAAACATAGAATCTGTTATTTTTGCGCATCCTGTAAAATAATGAAGGACTTTTACCGCATTTTAACCTTTTCCGTCATTCTGATTTTTGTTGAGAATAAGATAGATGCCCAGGATGCATTGCTTAGCGATTCTGCATGGAATTTCCATTTCCAATTTACGGGTATCGTACAGTACAATCCGGTCTTTCATTCACCCTATATCGGCCAGAATAGTTTTCTGTCAAAATCGGATCATGCTTTTTCAGTTACGACGACGGCATTTCTGGGCAGAAAACTCTGGTCCGGAGCCTCAGTCTATTTCAATCCCGAAATGGCTGGAGGACAGGGTTTGAGCAGTACTCTCGGTATCGCAGGTTTTCCAAACGGTGAAACCTTTCGTATCGGAGCTGACCAGACCGTTGTATATGTTGCGCGTATTTTTCTAAGACAGCAAATTAATCTCGACCATGAGCATTTTGATACCCTGGACGACGGAATAAATCAGGTAAAAGAGAGGGTCTCCAGTAAACGACTGACGATCAATTTTGGCAAAGTGGGAATAGCAGATTTTTTTGATCAGAACACTGTAAGCCATGATCCCCGTTCGGATTTTATGAACTGGTCATTAATGAATAATGGTGCTTATGATTATCCCGCCAATACGCGCGGATACACGGGTGCGTTGGTTTTGGAATATTACACGCCGGGTTGGGTGATTCGCGCGGGAACAGCCCTGGAGCCGACATATGCAAATGGTCCTTACCTGAATTTCAACTGGGCGAAGTCAAACAGTGAGACGCTAGAAATCCAAAAAAATTATTCATTTCACAAACAGCCTGGAACCGCGAGGCTCCTTTTTTATTATAATACTTCGAAGGCCCCGGCATACCAAACTGTGATCGATGAATATAAAAATGAGACAGATACCTCCCTCGATGTAATTTATGGCAAAACATACGGTGGGAAAAAATATGGAATCGGAATCAATATAAATCAGTCAATATCGAACCGTCTTAATAGTTTTTTCCGGTTTGGATGGAATGATGGGAAGACAGCCTCATGGGCTTTTGCGGAAATTGATAACAGTGTCAGCCTGGGATTCAGATATTACGGGATCGGCAGAAGAAGGTCTACGGACAATATCGGACTGGCCGTTGTCAGCAATGGAATTTCATCTGGTCACCGCGATTTCCTGAATATTGGCGGCTATGGTTTTATGATTGGCGATGGCAAATTGCCAAATTATACGAGAGAAAATATTGCGGAACTTTTTTATGAGGTAAAATTATTCGAATACCTTTTTGCTACCATCGACTATCAGTTTGTTTCTAACCCTGCTTATAATCATGAGCGCGGCCCGGTTTCCTTGCTGGCCGCCAGGGTTCATATCTATTTTTAGAATAGTTTTTTCTCTTTATTGTACGCCCTTTTTATCTACAGCGAGAACAGTTCTGGCGCCGAGTTCACGGGCAACTCTCATCACAGCAACGACATCGTCGATCGGTACCGTTTTATCCGCATTTATTACAATCGAAGGCTGATCAGTTTCTTTAGCCAGAAAGGGTTGCAGATGAGCTTTCAGATCAGCCATATTCACCTTCGTTGTGCCAACATAATATTGCTGATTTACATCAATGGACACTACGACTGTTTGTTTTGACTTCGTATCACTTTTAGATTTAGGCTGCGAGAGTTTGATCACATTTGGATTTGCCAGTGTGGAAACAATCAGAAAGAACAGGAGCAGAATAAACAGAATATCGTTCAACGGCCCTGTATGCACTTCACCTTCATCTCTATGTTTGTTGCGTAAATTCAAGCGGATTTATTTTGTAGGTTCCTGAAGTATGTCAATAAATTCTGCACTCGCCACTTCCATCTTATTCGTTGTTTTATCAATTTGTGAATTCAGATAACGGTACATAATATAAGCAATGATGCCTATGATCAAACCGCCGGCCGATGAAATCATTTTCACATAAATGCCACCGGCAATATTTGAAATACTATATTCTCCGGTAGATGCGATATTATAGAAAAGCTGAAACATCCCGATGATCGTCCCCAGAAATCCAAACAGCGGGGCGATATATCCAATGACTGATAAAATAGATACATTTTTTTCCATTTTATATAACTCAAGCCGGCCCACATTCTCCATACTCTTTTCGATGGCATCTATGGGTTTGCCTATACGCTGAATACCTTTATCAATCATACGGGCAATCGAATTGTTGGTGTTTTTTGCCAGGCTCCGTGCGGCCATCACATTGCTGTTTACAATATGATCCCGGATGATATTCATGAAATTTTCATCGGTCCTGGCAGCTTTATTGATTGCCATCACGCGTTCTATAAATACAAAAATTGCAATCACCAGCAGGATCGCCAGAGGTATCATCAGTGGGCCGCCCCTTTCCAGAATATCCCAGAGATTTTGTTTTCCCGGAGCCGGAATGACCCCTGCTCTGGCCAGACTGTCTTTTAATTTCGAGGAATCGATGATAACCTGCAGAAAAAATAAATGCATTCGTATCAGTTGTTTAATTGAGGTAAAAATAAGCTTTCACTGCTTAACTAACGCCTGCGACAGTTTCGTATTCTTTAACAAAAAGCCAAATTTTAAACCATATTCCTGTGCTCACCCCGGGATCAATGTACAAATTATGATATAAGTAGTTCAGCGTTTGGCTTACGAGTTGGGATTCTCTTTTTTCATCATCATGGCCTGGATCTGCATCATCGTTTTATTCATGCCATCGCTGCTGCCATCGAGGAATATTACATTTCCCTTACCAAATTCGGCAAAGTTTTTAATGGCTTCAGTCCACATACTGAACAGAATCACATTCGTATCTAAATTTGCACGTTTCATTTGTTCGGCTGCTTCCGTCATACCCCTGGCTACTTCTTCCCGGAATAAAGCTACCCCCTGCCCACGGAGCCGGGCGGCCTCTTTTTCTGCTTCTGCGGAAATTTTTATGGCATTTCCTTCAGCTTCTGCCGCTTTTGTCTTTGTTATGAGAAGTGCCTGACCTTCATTTTCGGCTGCGGCTTTCAGATTATTGCTGGCTACCACCCTGCTCATGGAATCTATGATTGCCTGGTCGAATGTGATATCATTAATCTGCAGATCGAGCAAATGATAGCCCCACTCTTCGAGTGAATGATCTATCTGGTCCTTTACGTATTCAACAATATCCCTTCGCAGACCCAGGATCTCAGCTTGTTTTTTTGTGGCAACGAAAGCCCGTATACTTCCCTCAATGGTTCTTGTCAGCGCCTGCATGAGATCACGTTCGGCTATAAATTTAAAGGCTACTTTTTTGATAGTTTCTTCGTCTGAATTCTGCACTGCATATAACAACATGCTCTTAAAGTACACATTGGCCTGATCTGTCGTGACAGCCTGGAATTCCAGTTCCACTGAACGATTCTGTATACTGATTCGCTTCTGAATCTGTTCCAGTAAAGGGATCTTAAAATTAAGTCCCGGTTGCAAAATTCTCCTGTATTTACCAAACATGGTAATGACATCAATATAACCCTGACTGACTGTTACTAACCCGCTGAAAAAAATAATCAGAATGGGAAGAACCCACCAGAACTGTAAGAGAATTTCCATATGCCAAATAATTGTTAGTGGCTGCTTATTAAAGATAGCCACGGTGAATGTACTATTTTTTACAGACTGGAACCGGAATTCCGGCATAGTGTATTTATGATTTATCTTTGAAACCATGCATGAAATTCTGGATGTTATCATCATTGGCGGCGGACCGATCGGATTGGTTTGTGGCCTGGAAGCAAAGAGGTCGGAATTGAGTTATCTCATCCTTGAAAAAGGAGTCCTCGTAAATTCTCTATATAACTACCCTTCCAACATGACTTTTTTTTCCACGTCGGAAAGAATCGAAATCGGCGACATCCCTTTTGTAAGTAATAACATAAAACCAACCCGGCCTGAAGCCCTCGAATATTACCGGCGCATCGCCGTTTCGCAAAAGCTGAACCTACATTTGCACGAAAATGTTATTGATGTCCTGCCAAACGGTGAGAATTATCAGGTGAAATCTTCCATCACAGAATATACCTGCAGGAATATCATTATTGCAACCGGCTTTTATGACATATCCAATCTCCTGCACATACCGGGCGAAAATTTGTCGAAAGTGAGTCACTACTATAAAGAACCACATTTTTATGCAATGCAAAAACTTCTGGTAGTGGGAGCTAATAATTCAGCCGTTGATGCTTCATTGGAAAGCTTCCGGAAGGGGGCTGAAGTAACGATGGTTATCAAAGGGCAGGAAATCGGAAAACGTGTGAAATACTGGGTCAGACCTGATATTGTGAATCGTATCGAAGAAGGCTCTGTTAAAGCCTATTTCAATTCAAATTTAATCGCCATTCGCGAAAAAGAAGTAGATATTCAAACGCCGGAAGGGAAAATAACAATTCCAAACGATTACGTTTTACTGATGACGGGTTATCAACCGGATTTTGCATTTTTGGAAAAGCTGGGAATTGAATTATCATCTGATGAAAAAAGATATCCGAGTTACAATAAGGAAACGATGGAGTCAAACCGCAAAAACATTTACCTTGCAGGAGTCGTTTGTGGCGGAATGGACACCCATATCTGGTTTATTGAAAATTCGCGGGTTCATGCCCGGCAGATTATACAGTCGATTCTAAAGAAAAGGCAACAGTCCTAAGCATTTTCTTCCCATATCTTTGAAAGATGGAGTATCGTCTCCAGGCTTTTTTCCATGTCCTGAACACATACATATTCATGTTTGCTGTGAAACGCCATTTCACCGGTAAAAATATTAGGACATGGTAACCCCATAAAAGATAATCTGGATCCGTCAGTTCCGCCACGGGCGGCAGATTCCCTGATTTCTACGCCTGCCCGCCTGATTGCTTCGCGGGCATATTCAGATACTTCCGGATGTTTCACCAGCACTTCTTTCATATTACGATATTGCTCTTTTATTTCAAACTCAAACCGGCCAGTGGCAAAATTTCTCATAGCATATTCTGCTTTATCTTTCAGATATTGCTCGTATGCATGCAGTTTAGCCGTGTTGAAATCACGTATGATAAAATCAACCCGCATTTTTTCAGCACCACCTTCCATACGCACCGGATGAACGAATCCATATCGACCTTCGGTTGTTTCAGGTGAGAATTCATCCGTCGGGAGTTCTTCGATAAAAGCAGAAGCCATTTTTATTGCATTCACAAGTTTGTCTTTGGCGTGCCCCGGATGCGCAGATACTCCATAAAAGGTGAAATGCATGCTATCTGCAGAAAAAGTTTCTTCTTCAAAAGATCCCAATTCCGGACCATCGAGCGTATAACCAAAATCAGCGCCCAGTTTCTCCATATCCAGTTTATTTACACCTCTGCCGATTTCTTCGTCCGGCGTAAACAGAATCCGGATTTTTCCATGTTTTACTTCCGGATTTTGCATGAACCAGGAAGCCAGTTCCATGATAATCGACACACCCGCTTTGTCATCAGCACCCAACAAAGT
>DASXKM010000616.1:0-10795 GCA_036496825.1 Puia sp.
CAAACCCACGAGCGATGAGGCGGTCTTTATTCACTCCAAACTTAACTAATAAGTTGACGACAGATTGTGCACGCGCTTTGGAAAGGTTTTTATTTCTTGCAGCGGTTCCGATGTTATCAGTAAATCCATCGACATAAAAACTGGAATTAGGTATCTGCGTGTTCATGACTGTCGCAGCCCGTTGAATGATATCTTCAGATTCTGGTTTGATGGTTGATTTCCCGAAATTGAATAATATGTTTTTGAAATCCGCCGTAATCTGAACAACGATTTTTTCAAGCGGACAACCATGTGTTGATGCAGGACCCGGTTGATTCGGACATGCATCCACATCATCAGGGATTCCGTCCCCATCAGAATCCGGAACAGGACAACCCTGATATTTGGCCACACCCGGTACGGTAGGACATTTATCCTGAGGATCCGGAATTCCATCTCCGTCGGTATCCGGACAGCCATGAAACTGTGGAAGACCCGGAACATTGATGCATGAATCTTCTTCGTCATTCACTCCGTCCTTATCAGAATCCGGTATCGGACAACCATGATATCTTGCAACACCCGGAACAGTTTTACATGAATCCTGTTCATCATTAATGCCATCGCCATCAGTATCAGGAATCGGGCAACCTTCATACCTCGGAAGTCCATATACGTTCGGACATTTATCCACGTCATCATATATACCGTCCTTGTCAGTATCAGGTCTCAGCTTTTTCTTAAACTGCATACCCCAGTTCAGACCAATATGAACATCCGCCTGTTTGGAATTATTAAAAAGGGCTGATATGATACTGCCCGAGCCAATGAAAAATGGCCCTATCCTGAAAGCAAGACCGGCATTGAATTGTGTAAGATCATTATAGTTTAATGGCAATTCAACACTGATCAGCGGATTTTCCCAACGCGGCGTGATACTATATGAATTAAATTCATACATATTAAAGTTGATCGAATTATTCGTGTTAAACTGACCGGCTAAATTTACTGCCCAGTTAGGATTAAAAAGATAATCAATATTTGCCTGCACAGTCGTTGGAAGATTTACCGTGTAGGAACTACTTTGTGGCGCTCCTGCAACAAAATAAGGTGAGGCATTGAACACAGGTATGAATTCACCGACCGATTTACCATTCAATGCATTCAGATCGAATTGATTGCCGCCGGGAATATTTGTATTATAATTGGCAGCCAGGTTTCCGGATTGATTAAACTTTATCATACCCACATCCAGTAGCGAAACACCAATTTTGAATTTATATTTATTGGCCCACCGGTCATCCGTATACATGGAATAATCCAGGTTCGGTCTGTATTCATAAACAAATCCAATATCACCCCCAAAACCCTGCCCAGTGAATTTAAACAGGTCATTGAATTTGTAATCAGTAAAATTTGCATTCGTGGCATTGATGGAAATATAACCTGCCGCCGGGCCTTGAACAACGGTAGTGTTTCCGATACTCTGTAATGACCCCGTAATTCCGTTTGTTGTCATATACGCATCTGCCGTACCAGCAATATATTTCAGGGTAATTCCACCTTTAAAAAAATGATGACTTCCCTTTTTTGAAAATACCTGACCTACGGAACCACCGATTTCAGTCCAGCCCGTGGTATGCGTGATCGTTCTTGTACCGTCGAGCGCAAGAGGAGTTGTAATTCCTGCGCCAGAGGGATCAATGATTGCATTGACCAGATCGCCATTTACATCTTTTACATTGGCAAAAACCCGGGAGCGCGTAGTAAGGGCAATCGAAGTATTGGGACTCAGCGACAACATAAAAGAAGGGCCCAGAAGATCTGCATAATCCAGACTGTTCACATGACTATGCCCCTTTAAAATATTTGATTTTAGATCGTTCGCATCAAAATTATGCGTGAGATCACTGAGTTTTATACCGCCCTGGTCGGCACCTGCAAATCCGTTTATCGCAGCCAGATTGATATCCCATTTAAACCTGTTATCTGCAATATTAGCCGGATTAAAAAAGGCCCCATTAACTCCTGTGTAATTTCCTGTTCTGTATCCGGGATAAGTTTGGGCATAAGATACAGATGCGAATCCTGTCGCCGTAATCGCGACCATCAATAACTGTTTCCTCATTTTTCGATTAATTTATCTGGTATAGTCAAAGACTATGCCGTTGAAAGCTGAAAGCCTAAAGCTTAAAGCGTAAAGCTGTTTCTGGCTTTAGGCTTTAAGCTTTAGGCATTGAGCGTGAGGCTTTATAATTTCGGAAGCGTATACCCGTTATGATATTCCTTCATCAGAAATTCCTTATTCACCGATTCATCTGTGAACCTGTCTGAATTCCATGAAAGTTTTTTGCCGGTGCGATAACTGATATTCCCCAATTGGGCAACGGTTGCCACATGCGCCCCCGCCTCGATGGAACAGTGCAGATCCTCCATCTTTCTTGAGCGAACCACATTAATAAAATTCTTCCAGTGATTATCTAATCCATTATCTGTTGGTTTCATCAATGGTTTTTCGATTTTCACTTTACTCATTTTTTCGTCAATCACTTCCCATCCTCCCCTGCTGAGGACAAGTGTTGCATTATTTCCGATATATGCGATACCATGATCCCTCCCATATGATCCGTTACCGATTCCCATGGCGCTGTCCCATACCAGATTGAAATGATCGAATTCATACAATGTCGTCAGCGTGTCCGGTGTTTCCTGATATAAGTCAGGATATGCAAAATCACCTCCCAGTGCAGCAATTGTTTTTGGATTTCCTGCCTTCATTCCCAACAAACCATAATCAAGTAAATGAACTCCCCAGTCTGTCATCAGTCCGCCCGCATAATCCCAGAACCACCTGAAATTAAAAAGGTATCGACTGGAATTGAATGTTCTGGTTGGTGCCGGCCCAAGCCACATTTTGTAATCCACTCCCGGAGGTGGCACCGTATCGGGAACCACCGGACCCGGCTTCATCCAGTCCTGATAACACCATACTTTAACCGTCCGGATATTTCCCAGCTGACCCGAATAAACAAAATCCAGTGCATCCTGAAAATGTTTCTGACTGCGTTGCCATTGTCCACCCTGTACCGCACGATTATATTTTTTCTGCGCGGCGACCATCGCACGGCATTCACCAATCGAATTTCCAACCGGTTTTTCAACATACACATCTTTTCCGGCAGCACAGGCTTCCATCATGATCAGTGCATGCCAGTGATCCGGTGTACCAATGATGACGACATCCACATCTTTATTTTCCAGTACATGACGATAATCACCCGTTGTTTTTATTTTCGAAATATCCACGTTTAATTTTGCGAGATCAGCGAGTCGTTTATCCAGTACATTCTTATCTGTATCACATAACATCACAACCTGAACACCGGGTTGTTTCAGAGACGATAACAGATCTGCCCAACCCATGCCGTTGATACCAACAGCAGCCACATTGATACGGTCACTGGCCGCCATTCTTTTTCCGAAAGCAGCGAATGAATTCTGCTGAAGAGTCGTCGCCATAAGAGAACTACCGGCAAGGATGCCCGCCTGACGAATAAAAGAACGTCTGCTATTCATGTTTTTATTTTTATTGATGAACCATGGTTTGGTTACTGTATGCACCAAACCAGCCTGCACCTATCATCGGTGCTTTATCATTCAGAATTACTTTGACGGGAACTTTTTTTACGAGTTCCTGCATCCGGTCACAGTCCAGGAGATTTTCATAAAAATAAGGTTCGCGCAAAAGGGAGATGATCTTTGGAGGAACGCCACCTGCCAAAAGGAGACCGCCGGTGGATTTCATTTTTAAAATCAGATTGCAACATTCCCTGGCCAGATGACGAACAAAAATCCGCATGGCTTCTACACATACCGGATCTGATTCTTCGATCGCTGCTTCACTGATCACCGCCGAAGGATCGCCCGTTTTTAATTTATCTTCTGTCGCGATACTGATGGAACGTTTTTTTATTTCGCAGAGAAATTGAAAGATGGAAGAGACGCCCGGACCGGCAATAACACTTTCCCAACTGACTACTTTATATTTTCTGAGTAAATAATCATGCAGTTCAAGATCAAGCGCATCCCTGCAGGAAAAATCGCAATGACCACCTTCTGTTGCAAAGGGATGATAAAACTGTCCGTCCCAGAATAAACCAGCCTCGCCCAAACCGGTACCGGGAGCAAGGATGGAAATATTTCCTCCCTCGTCGGGGTCACCTGCATGTAAAACGGCCAGATCATCATCGGTCAGTCCCGCAACACCATAAGCAGTCGCTTCCAGATCATTCAATAAAATAACCTGATTCACCCCCGTGGCTTTCGCAATCTCGCCCGCATCCACATACCAGGGCAGGTTGGTAACGGCAACCCGGCCCTCAAAAACAGGCCCTGCCACACCAAGACATATTTTTTCCGGTTTATAGTCAGGATTTTCCTGCATAAACTGTTGAAGGATCTGATGGACCGACGGAAAACTGCCCGAATGATAAGTAGCTGATTTGATTAACCTCACATCGTTCATCGTTGCTTCAAATATGGCCAGATTAACCTTGGTACCGCCTGCATCCCCACCAATGACAATGGCCTTTTTATTGCCAAAAGAAATTTTATCAGGAAAATAAAGAGAGACTTTCGAATGGCCGGCCATATGAACCTTTGAGAGGCCAATTTAAATGATTGAGCCGAAAAAACCTCAGAACCGGTCACCTGCTTTCGGAACTTTGCGATCAGGGAAACGTATTTTTACAGAGACTTCGGAAAAATACGAACGCTCAGGAGAAAAAGAAAAGCCAGTGTAGAAACACCGGCTTGAGAAAACTTCAGTTATGATAATCACTTTACAGTAAACGACAGATTGAAATGATTATTATAAATTAATGGGGAAAATAAATTGAACCAGCAGGTTATAAACGGGAAATCATGAATGGGAAAGATGTTTTTAAAATGATCCAGTCCATGCGCTGGTATGGACCACCGGATCCCGTCAGCCTGACGGATATCAGGCAGGCCGGTTGCACAGGTATTGTAACCGCTCTTCATCATTTTCCCAATGGTTTCATCTGGACGGCTGATGAAATAGAAAAAAGAAAATCTCTTGTGGAAAATGCAGGAATGAAATGGGTTGTTGTGGAGAGTCTTCCGGTGCACGAATCCATCAAAACCCAAACGGGGAATTACCGGGAACTCATTGAAAATTATAAAAGCAGCATTCGCAATCTCGCAGCTGCCGGAGTAAGTATTATTACTTACAATTTTATGCCTGTTCTTGACTGGACAAGAACCGATCTGACGTTCAGGCAATCCGACGGCTCCCTTGCACTGCGTTTTGAAAGAGCGGCATTTGTCGCGTTCGATTTATTTATTTTGAAAAGACCCGGTGCACCAAACGATTACACAACTGAAGAATATAAAAATGCAAAACGGCGTTTCGAAACGATGTCGGGTGATGAAAAAAATCTTATTCAAAGAAATATTATAGCCGGACTACCCGGTAGCGAAGAAAGTTTTACACTCAGACAATTTCAACAGGCGCTGGATCTTTATCAGCATATTGATGCAGAAAAACTACGTAAACATTTGCTTGATTTTTTAAAAGCGATTGTTCCGGTCGCAGAAGAGCTGGGAGTAAAAATGGCCATTCATCCCGACGATCCGCCCTATCCACTTCTTGGCCTGCCTAGAATTCTAAGTACAGCTGCGGATGTCGACTGGCTGATCAAAGAAATTCCGTCAGAAACGAACGGACTTTGTTTTTGCACAGGTTCATTTGGTGTCCGGGAAGATAATGATCTGCCGGCCATGATCCGCCGTTTTTCAAACCGCATACATTTTCTTCATCTGCGAAGCACAAAACGAAATAAAGCAGGAGACTTCTATGAGGAAAATCACCTGGAGGGTGATGTCGATATGTATTCCGTGGTAAAAGAAATCGTATGGATGATGAATCAAAGAAAAATGGGAATTCCCATGCGGCCCGATCACGGCCACCAGATGCTCGATGATCTTAAAAAGAAAACAAATCCGGGTTACTCTGCTATCGGAAGACTCCGCGGTCTGGCAGAACTGCGGGGATTGGAATATGGAATGCGGGAGATTGAAAAATAGATATCATTTATCCGGGCGCCCATAAATCTGTATAAGAGCAAGCAATACGCCATTCGTCCATCCAAATCCATCCTGGCCCGCATACTCACCACCGCCTGCCTCCAACTGGGTATCCACCACATTGTATTTTTCCATCAGTTTGCCGGTGCGTTTGAATACATCCGCATTCAATTGTATCCATCTTTTGGAAATCGTTTTTGCGAGCTCCTCCTGTCCATAATTTTTCAGACCGGTGATCGTTGTCCACTGCAAAGGCGCCCATCCATTCGGAGCATCCCATTGCTGACCGGTTGTCTCCAGTGTGCTGACCAACCCACCCGGGCGCAGAAATTTTTCGCTGATCACCAAACCTGCCAGTTCCGCCTGTTTGCTGTCCGCGATTTTGACAAACAAAGGAAATATACCAGCCAGCGTCATCGATTGCTTTTGCATTTTTCGTTTGAGATCGAAGTCAAAATAAAAACCCCTGTCCTGATTCCAAAGATATTTTTGAATGGCGTCTTTTCTTCCCGTCGCCATTAAATGATAATTCCGGGACAGATCAGTCTTTCCATCCAATTGATATGCTTCTGCAATGGTTTGTTCTAAATGAAATAACAGACAATTCAGATCTACCGGAACAATATCGGTCGTATAAATGCCGGCAAACGAATCCGGCTTTTCAAACCAACGGGAGGAATAGTCCCATCCGGATTCAGCGCCGGCTCTTAAATGACGATATAATGTCTGCGGCTTCCTGCCTGACTGATGAGACAACTCAACATCTTCCCGCAAAGATTCCGGTCTCGGTGTTTCGTTCTCATCCCAATAGCGGTTCAGCCATTCTCCTCCGGACATTTGTACTAAATGAGACACTGTCAGATTGGTACTACTCAATTCATCCGCACCCTGCATCCAGAAACCATGCTCCTTTGCTAATTGCGGCAAAAACTGAATGAGGACATCTTTTGACTTCACATGGGCCAGCAATTGCACCATATGAGAAAAGAACGGTGGCTGTGAACGTCCGATAAAATATGTCCGGTTGCCGTTCGGAATATATCCGAACCGGTCAATGAGAAATGAAAAATTTTTTACCATATTTTCAATCATCTCATTCTTTCCGGAAACTTTTAATCCCAACATGGTGAAATAACTGTCCCAATAATAAATTTCTCCAAACCGCCCGCCGGGTACGATATAGGGATAAGGAAGCGGGATAAGCGATCCGCCGCTTTTGTCCGGTTGCCGCTCAAGGAAACTCCAAAGCGTGTCGATATTTTGCTCCAGTGTTTTGTTTGCATCACTGGAATAACCGGATGAAATGGGAACAGGTAATATAAAATGATCCGAAACAAATTTCTTTAGATCAAAGCCCGGCTGGTTTTTCTGCTGCAGATATTCTTCACTGATCGCCGGATCATCATAGGCGGGTGAACAATCCAGAAATGTCTTTCCGTCAGGAAAAATTCTTTGCATTTGTACGTCCCGCAATAAAGCAGGAATTTCCAATATATCTTCCTTGTTCACTTTATAAAAAATTTCGGTTTTTAATGTCCGGCAGACGAAAATTCAATATTCCCGGTCGACTTTTTTTGCATTCTGGAGAATAATAAAATACAAATAAATAAAACCGCCATCGGCACAAGCGAAAAGTAAAATGCTTTATGGCCGCCGATATTTTTAAACAAATAGCCCACGAGTCTTGAACCGAGTGTGCCGCCGACAGCGGAAAAAAATACCAGTAACGACGCCATCGGACTATGATATATTTTTTCGGTTGAACTTAATACAAACGAATTCACCAGCGGGTAAATGGGCGCAAGAAAGAAACCGATCAGTGGGAACACATAGGCAATCACGGGTACGTCCCCAAGAGAATGGATTTCACGGTGGGTCAGATTTTCAGTTTGTGGTAGTACAAACAAAACCATCAGGGCCGCACCCGTCAGGCAGGAACACAACAATACAATCCATGACATCCTTTTCACCAGCAGCGAGCAAATGTACCTGCCCAATGCAATGGACAACATGAGAATCACAGCCATGGTAACACTGAGCTTTTCAGGAAGGAGAAGTACTTTCTGATTAAAAGTGGGAAGCCAGCTCATGATACCCTGTTCGGTCATTACATACATAAAGGCGGCGATGGCAAATACCAATACCAGTGGCCTCTTCAGAAGTTTTATCATCTCTATAAAATCATCCTTGATATTCGTGCCGGGAATCTCGTACTGAATATTAAATTTCGAAAATAGCAGGATGAAAAAAGAAACGGCGATCAGGGCTGCGAGCAGCAGATAAATCGTCAGCCACGCATTGGGATCCGTGTCGCTGTAAAACAAGGGGAAGGCAATGAACCCGGCCGCAATCCCGATCATAAAAAAACTTTCAATAGAACTAAGCACACTTTTATGCTCTTTTTCACTATTCGTAATCAGTCCGATCATGGAATAGACGGATACTTTAATCACGGCAAAAGAAATACCCACACAAGCAAAAAGGATCCTGACAGAAGTAAAGGAATTACCCCAGTACATACCGAGGCATCCCGCAAAAACAAGAGCCAGAGCTATCAGCATGCCTTTCTTGTAACCCAGTCTGGGAAGAAAAGAACCAACAAGAAATGAAACAAACGCAATGGAAAGATCTTTAAATGCTTCGAGGGAGCTTGCGGTTACCTCATCCACATGGTAACGGTTTTGGGATTTTTGAATCAGAATCCCCACGCTGTTCAGCAAAATGGCAAAAACAAAATAGTTTAGAAATAAAGAGAATTTGATTCTGGAGTTCGACATAGCCAATCGTTTAATGGTAACAGGGACTCTGGAAATAGCCCATAGAAAGTTATTTAAAGCTATAACTTTTACATCGGTTACACCTTGAAAAATATTTTTTTGCGGTAAAGAAAATAAAGGAGTCCGGCTTCCAGACCGAACACGACAAGAGAACCCAGAATACCTGCTGCAATCACCGGAATATGTATGATTCCAAAAATCCCATTGGTAATGCTGAGGATATACCCGGTAAACCAGCGATCACCGACAATCTCAAAGAAGAGATAAATAAAAATGGAGTTGAGGGCGAACAAATTGAAAAACAGAAGTTTTGTTTTGTGATTCCGGATGTCAACCCACCAATAGCAGATTGCCAGAAATAAAACGCAGTAACCACCCGAAGCCAAAACGAAGGAACTGGTGGCAATTCGTTTGATGATAGGCGTTATATGACTCAGGTCAAGCCCGAATCCGGACAACAGTAAAATCAGGCTGCTGATCAGCAGCCATTTCATTTTCTCGTTGGCTGGCCTGTTGCTCATCAGCAGTTTCCCGGCAAGGACACCCCAGATGGTATGGCAGCTGGTTGAAATACAGTTGATGGTAACCCAGCCACCGGGATTTATTTTATTCATCAGCATCAGATCAATGTAATTTCCAAAATTATGCTGATCCGTAAAGGGCTGATCAAAACCCGGAATTCGGGCGAACCGGTATAACAACTCAGGAATCAACAGGCACAGGCCGCTCACTATGATCTGCGCGGCTACCGGCCATTCCATGATCAGAAACGCAACCAAAGTTGTAAAAGATAATTGCGTAAGAACATCCCAAAGCTCAAATGAAAGGCCGTTTTTCCGAACTGCATAATCGAGCACGCCCCAAAAAAATAACCAGCCGCACCTTTTCAATATCCTCACAAAACGCTGGTTCCAGCTTTGCGTCGGCTTTTGTTTCCCGATGGAAAAAGCCATGGCAACACCTGCAACAAACATGAACGTGGGCTGAATCAGATCCCAGAAATGGAGGCCATGCCACGGATGATGAAAAAACTGATGAAGTAGATGTGCAGCCGGGGTTCCTTCCAGAGCAGGCAGTAGGTGTTCAAATAGCAGTGTGCTTTCCAACGTCAGCAAAACCATTGTTAAACCACGCAGAAAATCGAGCGAGGCCAGGCGACCGGTAAGGGTTAATTTCACGTTCATTTGATCTGATTATATTTCAAACGGCTTTCCATTCTAAGGGCCATCTAATATAATTAAATAAAAACAGTTGCCCCGCTCCGATCCTGAAGGTCACTGATTAAGTTTGCATGATATGACAGGTTCTGTTTTAAACATGTATGGATTAGACGAAAACAAATGCACCCTGGTGGCTTTTGGAAACGGGCTGATCAATCACACCTGGAAAATCAGTTGCGAAAACAAAGATTTCCTGCTACAAAAAATCAATCGGCAGGTTTTTAAATCACCGGAAGATATCATGGATAATTTAAAGCTACTGTCCGGCTATTTCGGGAAGCATTATCCTGATTACTTATTCGTAGCACCGCTTGATACAATCCGGGGCACTAATTATTTTAAAAAGGATGATGATTACTACCGGTTGTTTCCGTTTATCGAAAATGCCTTCTCTATCGATACTGTTACAGATCCCCTGATGGCTTTCGAAGCATCCAGACAGTTTGGAGAATTTACGGGCCGGCTTTCAGGCTTTGATCCAAATCTCCTGCATATAACCCTGGCGGATTTCCATAACCTTTCTTTGAGATTCCGGCAGTTTGATACAGCATTGCAGCAAGGCAATAAAGAACGAATAACACAAACGGCAGAAAGTATCCGTTTTTTAAAAGATCAGCAGCCATTGGCAAAGACTTTTGAGAAAATAACAATGGATCCCGGCTTTAAACTCAGGGTGGTACATCACGATGCAAAAATTAATAATGTTTTATT
>DASXKM010000617.1:0-5264 GCA_036496825.1 Puia sp.
GTGGTTAATTATATGGGAAAGAATATTTACAATACAACATTTACCCGGGAGTCAGTTGAACGCTGAAAGGCCGACGCTCAACAAATAACCGCCAACCGCCAACTGTCAACTACCGACAAGGATTTCGTAATTTTGCATAACAACAATGGCGGCAATTCAAGGTAAGCCAGGATGGAGAGAAAGGCTGAATGCCCTTCGGAACCTGCCGGCATTTTTTAAACTGGTATGGGATTCCAGTCCCTGGATGACTGCATTGAATGCATGTCTTCGTCTGATCCGGTCAGCCATTCCGGTGTCCGTTTTATATATCGGGAAGCTGATTATCGATGAAGTTATTTTATTGAACCGGGATCATGTTCACGTGTCCACTCATCATTTGTGGATACTGATTGGTGCAGAATTTCTCCTGGCTCTTTTCAACGATGCACTGGGGCGAAGCATTTCACTTCTGGACAGCCTGCTGGGAGACCTGTTTGGTAAATTGAGTTCGATCCGCATTATGAAACATGCCGCTGTTCTGGATCTGGAACAGTTTGAAGATCCCGTTTTTTATGACAAGCTCGAAAGGGCCAGGCAACAGACAACCGGCCGGACGATATTATTATCACAGGTCCTGAGTCAGATGCAGGACCTGATTACGATGGGATTTTTGGCAGCGGGACTGATCATCTTCAATCCATGGCTGATTGTACTTTTATTTATAACAATTCTTCCATCATTTATCGGAGAATCATATTTCAATGATCAGACCTATGCGCTCAGCCGCAGGCAAACGCCTGAACGCAGGGAACTGGATTATCTGCGATTCCTGGGCGCCAGTGATGAGACGGCTAAAGAAGTAAAAATTTTTGATCTCTCCGGTTTTATTATCGCAAAGTTTGAAGCCCTGGCCAATAAATTCTATATCAGCAACCGGCGCATTACGATCAACAGATCTCTTTGGGGAACTGCATTTACACTGTTGGGCAGCCTGGGATATTATGGAGCATATGTTTATATTATTCTGGAAACCATCTCCGGCAATATCAGCATCGGTAAACTTACCTTTCTGGCGGGATCTTTTCGCCAGCTCAAATCACTGATGGAATCGATTCTGACAAGATTTTCAGCAGTTTCCCAGGGCGCCATCTACCTGAGTGATTTTTTTGAATTTTTTGATATCCGCCCTGCCATCACAACGAATAAAAACCCGCTTCCTTTTCCAAATCCCATTCGTATTGGATTTGAATTCCAAAACGTGGGATTTCGTTATCAGCACGCCGAAAAATGGGCATCGAGGCATCTGAATTTTAAATTGCATGCCGGAGAAAAAATTGCCTTGGTCGGGGAGAACGGTGCAGGGAAAACTACATTGGTAAAACTACTTGCCAGATTATACGATCCAACGGAAGGAAGGATTTTATTGGACGGGATCGATTTACGTTTATATGATATCGTTCATCTGAGACAGAACATTGGAATTATTTTCCAGGATTATTTAAGGTACCAGATGCGCGTTTCGGATAATATTGCAGTCGGAAATATTATTCAGAAGGACAATACCCCTTTAATTATATCGGCAGCAGAACAAAGTCTGGCTTCGGATCTCGTAAGCCGGCTGCCGGGCGGATATGAACAAATGCTGGGTAAGAGGTTCCAGGAAGGTATGGAATTGTCCGGTGGTGAATGGCAAAAAGTTGCGCTGGCCAGAGCTTATATGCGGCAGGCACAGGTTTTAATTTTGGATGAACCGACGTCCGCGCTGGATGCCCGGGCGGAGTATGAAGTGTTCCAGCGTTTTGCAGCACTTACACAGGGCAAATCAGCTGTGTTGATTTCACATCGTTTTTCGACTGTACGAATGGCTGACCGGATACTGGTATTGCAGCAGGGCGAACTCATTGAAAGTGGGTCCCACCAGGAATTAATAGAGCTGAAGGGCAAATATGCCGAACTGTTTACGTTGCAGGCAAAGGGATATCAATAGTATGGCTGAAAAAAATAAAATATGTCCGCGTTGTAAAAAGGAATTCAAATGCAATTCTGAAAATATTTCATCCTGCAATTGTTCGCAGGTTATTTTGAGTAATGAAACAAAGTCCTTTCTGGCAAATACTTTTTTTAATTGTTTATGCAATGACTGTCTGACTGAACTTAATCGATTGGTGGCTTGGGAAAAAGAATATCCATTCCCTGGAAGAGGTGGTGATATCATTGAAGGCATTCATTATTACAGGGAAGGTGAATACAGGGTTTTTACGGAATTCTATCTTATTTCAAGGGGTTTCTGTTGCCGGAGCGGATGCAGGCATTGCCCTTATGGGTTCAAAAAAAGATGGGCGGAATAATAGAGATACTCCATATATGTTGTTCATCTTTCTATAGTTAAATTTGTAACAAACAAAATGTATGATCGGAGTATTGGCGAAAAGTGTAAATTATTTATTTGGTAGTCTGCTCCGCCGAAAGAAGATTTTTATCGGAAGTTCTCTGGTATACCAGAATCGTGAAAGGGAAATTGACAAAAATTATTTCGACTATGTACGACTGGCGACGCTGGAATTGGTGAGTTTTGAAATCGGAAGAAAAAAACTGGGCGGGAATGTTGCCGAGCTCGGCGTTTATAAAGGAAAGTTTGCCAGATACATTAACCGCTATTTTCCTGATCGGATATTATATCTTTTTGACACTTTTCAGGGATTTGACAACCGCGATGTTGTCAGCGAAAAACAAAGACATTTTTCTTCAGGTGATCAGGATTTCTCTGATACCTCGGTGGAAGCTGTTCTGCATTTGATGCCGTTTCCTCAAAAATGCAAGCCGGTAAAAGGGTTTTTCCCTGAATCTGCAAAAGATATAGAAGACCGGTTTGTATTTGTCAGCCTTGACACAGATTTGTACGAGCCGATTTATAACGGCCTCCATTTTTTTTATCCCAGGCTGGTGAACGGCGGATATATATTTGTTCACGATTTCAACAATGATGTATACAAAGGAACACGGGAGGCAGTGGAAAAATTCTGCCTGGAACAGAAAATAAATTTCCTGCCGGTACCTGATCTCGGGGGATCCGTGATTATCATGAAATAAGGCGGTGATTCGTTTTCATGATATTCTTATTTCTCAACAGGTATTATATTTTTAAAATATTTTTTTCGGCGGCAAAGCAAATGCAACCGCATTATGCTCAAAGTGATTTTTATGCGAGCCGTCACAAAATGGTTTGTTTTGAGAAAGCCCACAGCGGCACACGGAGATTTGCTCCCTGCCTCCCAGATCGTAGTGGGCGCCGGTTTTATCTACAATTTCAAAATCTCCCTGTATTTTCAGCGAACCATTATCGTTTACCGTAATTTTTGTACTGGCCATCCGGATGTAAGTTTAAAATGAAATTAGGTATTTGTAGTCATTTATGCCGCGCTGCTTTATCTTTAAGGAAGAATAATCAGGTAAAATATTTTTATTGAATTTATATGAAGAAGACATTCTCCCGGGTTTTTCTGATTACAGCCACCATCAGTTTATCTTTTATGCCGTTCAAAAAAATTAAAGTCGTTTTTTTTGGGGACTCAATAACCGAAGCCGCCGTGAAGCCTCACGGATTTATCATGATCGATGACAGTTTGCTGAACGTGGGTGGCACAACAAATTATGATTTGATCGGAGCCGGTATAAGCGGAAATAAGGTGTACGATTTATATCTGCGCATGGAGGATGATGTGATCAGCAAGTCGCCGGATATCGTTGTGATCTGGGTGGGTGTAAACGATGTGTGGCATAAAAAAATGGGAACGGGCACCGATGCTGATAAGTTTGAAAGGTTTTACCTGGCCCTAATAAAGAAATTCAGGGCAGCTGGAATTAAAGTCATCGTATGCACACCAGCTACCATCGGGGAAAAATATGATAATACAAACGAACAGGATGGGGACCTGAATCACTATTCGAACATCATACGTAGAATTGCAACCGACCAGGATCTGACGCTGGTGGATATGCGCGCCGAATTTGAGGCGTATGAAAAGTTAAATAATAAAAATAATCTTGACCGCGGCATACTCACCGCCGACGGTGTTCATTTAAATGATGCAGGAAATATGTTTGTGGCTAAACTCATGGCGGAAGGCATCCGAAATACCCGGTAGGCAGCCTTTTTCAATTATCTTTGCGGCATGCATTATGTATCTGCGGAAGGCCTTGGTAAGACGTACGGAGTTAAACCTCTTTTTAATAATATTTCCTTCAACATCGAATCCGGTGACAAGATTGCGCTCATCGCCAAAAACGGAACCGGGAAAACTACGTTATTAAAAATTCTCGCTGGAAAAGAACAAGCTGAAACCGGAAAACTCTGGATATCAAAGGACATCAATGTGGTCTTTTTCGAACAGGATCCTCAGTTTCAGGAAGAACTTTCCATTTTAGATAATATATTCCATCATCCCAATCCGGTCACCACAGCTATTAAAGCATTTGAGGCAGCGAGTGAAACTGAGGATACAGATGCCATTATGAGCAGTATTGAAGAAATGGATCATCTCAGTGCCTGGGATTTTGATGCTAAAGTGAAACAGATTTTCAGCAGGCTCTATATTGATCATCTGGTTCAGCCCGTAAAATCATTGAGTGGAGGTCAGCGAAAACGGGTTGCCCTGGCACGTACACTCATTGATATCAGTTTCGGAAAAGCGGAAGCCCTGTTGATTATGGATGAGCCTACCAATCATCTGGACATTGAAATGGTGGAATGGCTGGAGAATTATCTGAATAAGGAAAATATCACCCTCCTGGTTGTTTCACATGACCGGTATTTTCTGGACAATGTATGTAATGAAATCTGGGAAATGGATCGAACCGATCTTTTTTCTTACAAGGGAGACTATGAAAATTACCTTGAAAAAAAATCCATGCGTATTGAGTCTGATCTGGCCAGCATTGATAAAGCAAAAAATCTATTTCGGAAAGAGCTTGAATGGATGCGTAAACAACCCAAGGCCAGAACAACAAAGTCAAAAAGCCGGCAGGATGCTTTCTATGTGGTGGAGGCGAAGGCCAAACAGAATCTCGATGAACAGAATCTGACGCTGCAGATGAAAATGAGCCGGCTGGGTGGAAAAATTGCTGAGTTCAAAAAGGTCAACAAAAGCTTTGGAGAAAAAATTATCCTGAAGGGATTTGACTATACTTTCAAAAGAGGGGACCGCATTGGTGTTGTTGGAAAAAATGGTGCGGGCAAAACCACTTTTTTGAATATGCTTCAGGGTATTGAACCGGCGGACAGTGGT
>DASXKM010000618.1:0-1771 GCA_036496825.1 Puia sp.
CTTCTGGAAATATAAATGGAGACTGTTGCTGGGTCTCATTTTTGTGGTCCTCTCCAATTACTTCCGTATTCTGGCTCCCCAGGTTACAGGGTATGTGGTGAATTCCGTGGAAAAGGAATTGACAGCTCAGGTTCATTCGAAATCTCCACAGTCTGTTTCCGTTGCAACTCAGATCAGTAATGCCAGAACACAGAAAGCGGATACGGCCAATTATGATATCCTTGTCAAGAAATTTATTCGCAGTCTAAATTCCTCGGATCAGAGTTTTAAACATAAGGTAGCCATCTCCGGTCTTACTTTATTGTTCCTGGCCATTCTCGGAGGAATATTTATGTTCTTCATGCGACAAACCCTGATCGTCATGAGCCGGCATATAGAATTTGACCAGAAAAATGAAATTTACCAGCACTACCAGCAACTGGATACTTCCTTTTACAAGACACATAGTACGGGTGACCTGATGAGCCGTATGGCTGAAGACGTCAGTCGTGTGAGAATGTATACCGGACCGGCAGTTATGTATCTGGCGAACCTTTTGGCAACCATCGGTTTCAGTTTGTATTTCATGATACGAAAAGATGCCTTGCTCACTTTATATGTGCTTGCTCCTTTACCCATTCTAGCGGTGACTATTTATATGGTCAACAACCTGATTCACCGAAAAAGTGAAAGAATCCAGGCATTATTGAGCAATCTGACAACTAATGCACAGGAATCTTATAGCGGCATACGGGTTATTAAATCTTTTGTACAGGAAGCCGCCATGCTCCGTTTTTTCCGTGCGAACAGCGAGGAATACAGAAAAAATGCGATCGGCCTGGCCAAGGTGGAGGCTATATATTTTCCTTCAATGGGACTGATCATCGGCCTGAGTACACTTTTGACCATCATGATTGGCGGATTTTATGTGATTCATGGAACACATCAGACGGACTTAGGCACCATAACCGAATTCGTCATATACATTACGATGCTCACTTTCCCTGTAAGTGCCATCGGCTGGGTAGCCAGCATGATCCAGCGTGCGTCTGCTTCACAGAAAAGACTAAATGAATTTTTGGAAACCAACCCAGCCATTCAAAATATCCAGCAGCCACACCGGCTGCCGCTGACCGGAAACATTTCATTTGACCATGTTGATTTTGTTTATCCGCATACCGGGATCCATGCACTAAAAGATTTCAATCTGCAGGTACGAAAAGGCGAAAAAATCGCCGTTATCGGAAGAACCGGTAGCGGGAAAACCACGCTGGCACAGTTAATTCTGCGTTTTTACGATCCGACCCACGGAACCATCAACATGGATGGTAAGGATATAAGGACTCTCGACCTGCCTGATTTCAGAAATCAAATCGGATATGTTGCTCAGGATGTATTCCTTTTCAGCGATACAGTAATGGGAAATATCCTTTTTGGGCTGGAAAATAAATCACCGGAAGAAGCAAAAAAGGCGGCGGAATATGCAAGTATTGACAATGAGATTCACCAGTTTTCATCAGGTTATGATACCATGATCGGTGAAAGAGGCGTTACTTTAAGCGGTGGCCAGAAACAAAGGATCTCTATCGCCCGGGCGTTAGCCGGCAATCATGAAATCGTCATTTTCGATGACTGCCTCAGCGCTGTCGACGCCCGGACTGAAAAGGAAATTATCAGTAATTTGTACAACTACCTTCAGAATAAAACGGCCTTCATCATCACCCACCGTATCTTCTCACTCTTTGAATTTGACCGCATTGTAGTTCTTGATCACGGTAAGATGGTGGAAACA
>DASXKM010000619.1:0-2886 GCA_036496825.1 Puia sp.
CCCTGCTCATACATTTGTCTGGCATACCAATCTCCGCGACGGGGTACGGCCTGTGGGCCCCAGTGGGCCCAGATCCCGAATTTTGCATTTCTAAACCAATCCGGATATTTATAAGTAACGAGAGACGCGTCGGTCGGCTGATAAGGACCACGCGACAGAGGCAGATTTTGCGCGACCGGACGCAAAATGAAAATGCTATTCAGCAATAAAGCCAGCAAACCGATTTTTGTTATGGGGAAACGCATGTGAAAAATATTTAAGAGAAGAAACGGCGTCCGATTCGAATATAGTCGTTTAATCGATAACAAAAATCTTTGCAAACTTTTGCAACATTCCTTCAATAATTCCATCTTTAATCATTCTTATCTAAATATTCATCGAAATCCGTCCATCGAAATTAAGAGTTCCGTTATGAAATTTTTATTCTTCGCCTGCTTTTTTAGTTTCCCGCTATTGATGGTAAATGCACAGCAAAACAATTCTGTGATCACAGGCAGCGTTGACAGCATTCATTCACAAATCCTAAAAGAAGAAAGAAAATTCTGGGTGCACCTGCCTCCATCAGCGCTGAACGGAAAGCACCCAAAAAAACGATACCCGGTCGTTTACCTGCTCGATGGCAGCGTACATTTTAATTCGGTGACGGGTATGATCGATTATCTCAGTTCGGTGTACGACAATTCGTTTGTTCCCGAAATGATCGTGGTGGCTATTCTGAATATTAATCGCTTTAAGGACTTGACACCTACTTATGTGAGCAATGGTCTTTGGGTCGACAGTGCCAGCGGCAGAAAATCCGGAGGAGGCGACCATTTTATGGCTTTTATCGAAAAGGAACTAACGCCGCATATTGATTCACTCTATCCCGCAGGGCGTTACCGGCTGATGATCGGCCATTCACTGGGCGGCCTGATGGCTGTCAATACGATGGTGCATCAAAGGAAATTGTTCAATAGTTATATCGCGATCGATCCAAGTATGTGGTGGGACAAGCAAAAACTCTTACATGAAGCTGAGCAATCATTGAAAACAACATCATATGCCGGCACGGCCTTGTTCCTTGGAATGGCACACACGCAGAAAGCCGGAATGGATACGACAGTCCTTCAGACAGATACTACGGAAGGTACCATTCATGCCCGCAGTATCCTTCTTCTCAGCAGGTATCTGATTGCCGGCAGGCAAAACGGACTCGAAGCTGCTTTTAAATACTATGATGCCGATACGCATTCTTCCGTGCCTTTCATATGTACCTATGACGGGCTCCGGTTTATTTTTAAAGACTATCCAGTTGATGTCAAAGACGAATATCTCAACGATTCTGCTTTCCCGCTGGCCGCCTTCCTGAAAAATCATTATGCAACCATCACATCAAAATATGAAATCACGGAAGAAGATGGCACCACGCTCCTGCCGCCGGAAAATCAGGTGAATAACCTCGGTTTTTTTGTGCTCGGTAAAAAGCAATATGAAAAAGCAGAATCCATGTTTAAGATGAATATAAAAAACTATTCTTCCGGCTCTGTTGCCTATGGTTATCTGGGCGATCTGTATACCGCTAAAGGTGACAAAGCAAACGCGATCCTTAATTATGAAAAATCCTTGTCGCTGAAGGAATCTTCTGAAACAAGAAAGAAATTAGAAAAATTACAGGGGAAGTAGGACTACGCTTTTGCCTCCATGCGCGCGGACTCCAATATAGGCTCGAATAATTCAATGGGATTGCCGGAAGGATCTTCGATGATCACCTGTTTCCCGCCAACGCCGGTTACAATATCATTACGAAAATGAACCCCACCCTTTTTTAATTTTTCTGCTATCTCATTTATATTCTCCACTTCTACAGCAAAACGATTCCAACCGCCAGGTGTCTGTTGCGTACCGTCTTTCATCGACTGTCCCCCGCCAGCGGAAGGATTGGGTGTGCTCAGCACTAATCGCAGATCATTGCGGGATAGCATGGCAAATGCAGGCGCGGGGTGCATTACTAATTTGAAGCCGAGATGTTGTGTGTAAAATGCAATCGCATCATTGACATCATTGACAATATATCGGATTTGAACGGTTGCCATAACATTGAGTTTTTGTAACGGAGATAATTCTTCGGTTTTTGATTTATTTATCAGCAGATTTTATTTTGGAAAGGCTCTTTATCTTTTTATCTATCCAGGTCTTTGTGGCATCAGCAAGCTTCGGCAGGATTTCCTGTTTCCCGGCTTTAAATGCATGGTTTGCTCCTTCGATCTTTACGAGTGTTGCCAGCCGAAGTGATGCACATACTTTTTCTATCAAATCATAGGATGCCAATTCGTCTCTGGAACCCTGAAGAAAAAGCATGGGCACTCCTACGGTTTTAAGATGTTCTGCCCTGTCCGTCGATGGCTTTCCGGGTTGGTGAAGGGGAAATCCAAAAAAGATAATTCCTTTTATATCGAACGCCGGTTTGGTTGCCAGCCATTGCGAACTCATTCTTCCTCCAAAAGATTTACCAGATACAAACAACGGAAGGCCTGGAAAAAGCTTCTGCGCCTTTTTGATAGCCGCTTCGATCGTTTTATGTGCTACCGCCGGAGAGTCTGGTCTACCCTTTTTATTTTCCATAAAGGGAAAATTGAATCGCAGGGTGGCTATATCCCTTTCGGCAAGCAATTTTGAAATGGTGATCATGAATTCATGATTCATTCCGGCGCCGGCACCATGCGCCAGGGTAATTACACATATGGAGTCTTCAGGTGCCATCAATTCGGCAGAAACTTTCCCAATCTCTGGTGAAACCTGCAGTGACAATGATCGAACCTTCATGTCTGTTTTTTTTGATATAAAATGCAAGTTAAAAAAATGAGTGCGGATGTGGCCCGCATCTTACCGATTAAAGAATCTGATTTT
>DASXKM010000620.1:0-2270 GCA_036496825.1 Puia sp.
CAATAGTTATCCCATAAGTCTTTTCCCGAGTGTTTTTTTGACCCAGAAATTAAACGATGATCAAAGCCTCCAGTTGAATTATACCCGAAAAATTGACAGGCCGAGCTTTCTGCAACTCTCGCCATATACTGATTATTCGGATTCCCTGAATCTGAGCAGGGGTAATCCAAATCTAAAACCGCAGTTTACGAATTCGCTGGAGATGTCTTATCAGTTGAACTACCGGAAAAATACCTTTCTGAGTTCCGTATATTATAAATACACTACCGATTTGATTACACGTTATCAGACCAAAGAATTGAATCCGCTGACGGATTCGGTGGAATTGATAAATACATTTATCAACGCCAACTCCAGTTATATTGGCGGACTGGAGCTTATCGGACGTAATAGTTTGACCAGTTGGTGGGATCTTACAACGAATCTGAATATCTATACTTCAAAAATCAACGCGAGTGACTCCATTCAGACAGCACCCGCCAGTTATAGCTGGTTTGCGAAAATAAATATGACTTTCAAAATGCCTGAGAATCTGACGTTGCAAATTACTGGCGATTATACTTCCAAGACGGTACTTCCGCCGGGAGGTACAGCAGGTTCTGGTGGCGGAGGCAGGGGCGGAACGGTCAGCGGAAATGCCCAGGGTTATTCGCTTCCAACCGGAGGCGTCGACGCTTCGCTGAAATATGAATTCCTGAAAAATAAGGCGGCCAGCCTTACGCTCAGCGTGAACGATATATTTGCTACCCGGCGCTCGGATGTCTACATAAGTTCACAATATTCCACCCAGCATACCCTGCGTTACAGGGATCCCCAGTTTTTTCGTTTGCAATTCAATTATCGGTTTGGGAAGGTGGATGTATCGCTTTTTAAGAGAAAACCAAAGCAGGAAGACCCGGATAATCCTCAAAACAGTACCGACTCCCCTCTAAGTCAATAAGTTAACTAACAAAAAGGACCCCTAATCCATCCCGGATCATTTTTTACTTTCAATGTTATACTGTAAAATTGCACGCCTTTGGGGCGTTTAAATCATTTAAAATAGCATGGCGAAAAATTTATTGATCGTGGAGTCCCCGGCAAAAGCGAAGACAATTGAAAGAATTTTGGGGGAGGATTTTGAGGTAAAAAGTTGCTATGGCCATATACGTGACCTGGAAAGAGCGGATATGGGCATAGACCTTAATAATAAATATAAACCGAGATATATCGTACCTGAGGATAAGGAAAAGGTTGTCAAGGAATTAAAAAGTATTGCCAGGAAATCTGGCGAAGTCTGGCTGGCCACGGATGAGGACCGTGAAGGGGAAGCCATCAGCTGGCACCTTTGTGAAGTTTTGGGCCTGGATCCTAAAATAACCAAACGCATTGTATTTCACGAAATTACCAAACCTGCCATTGAAATGGCCGTTCTGAATCCAAGAACGGTGGATATGAACCTGGTAAACGCACAACAAGCCCGGCGTATACTGGATCGTATCGTGGGTTTTGAACTGAGTCCCGTACTCTGGCGGAAAATGAGCATGAAGAATAATCTAAGTGCCGGCAGAGTGCAGAGTGTCGCCGTAAGGATTATTGCAGAAAGAGAAAGGGAAATCAACGCTTTCAATGCCCAGAGCACATTCCGGATTGAAGCTTCGTTTTCGGCACTGGACATATCCGGAAAAACTGTTGTATTTACTGCCGAAGGCAAAAAATATTCGGATGAAAAAACAGCCGATTTTTTTTTACAGAGTTGTGTGAATGCCGCTTACACGGTTACAGATATTCAGATTAAGCCAGGCAGGAAATCACCCGCCGCACCATTTACAACATCTACTCTTCAACAGGAAGCTTCGCGTAAACTTGGATATGGTGTGAGCCGTACGATGTTACTGGCTCAAAAATTATATGAAAGCGGTAAGATCACGTATATGCGTACGGATAGCGTGAGCCTGAGTGATACCGCGATGGAAAGTCTGAAAAACGAAATCAACAGCAAGTACGGAAAAAAATATTATCAGAAACGGGCTTTTAAGAATAAGAATGAAAATGCACAGGAGGCTCACGAAGCGATTCGTCCCACTTACATGGAAAATGATACGGTGGAAGATGCTGATCTCCGTCGTCTGTATGAATTGATCTGGAAACGAACCATGGCTTCTCAAATGGCAGATGCAGAGCTGGAAAAAACCACTGCTATTATTCAGATCTCCACCAATAAAGAAGAATTAAAAGCGAGCGGCGAAGTTTTGAAATTTGACGGATTTTTAAAGGTTTATAGAGAAGAC
>DASXKM010000621.1:0-2836 GCA_036496825.1 Puia sp.
CTCTGCACTCCGGAACGGAAAAGCCGCAGATCTTCAAACAGTGCAAAAAATGCCAACCGGAAAATCAAATAATTACGTTTTCAGAGGAACAGACAGTTTGGTATTTGATGATAAAACAAAGGATTGGGGGCTTGAAAAATCGGGTATTTCCAACGGGGCTGCCGTTGCAGATCTTGATAATGATGGCTACCTGGATATTGTAATTAACAATATGAATGGTCCCGCTTTCATTTACAGGAATAATTCAAAACAAAAACTGACAAATCACTATTTAGAAATTAAATTAAAGGGTGAAGGACAGAACCGTTTTGGTATTGGCTCCAAAGTAATCCTGAAAAACAAAGGTCGAATACAATTCAGTTACCTCAATACTACCAGAGGCTTTGAGAGCAGTTCCATGCAATATGTTCATTTTGGTACTGGTACCGATTCCCTGATCGATACACTACAAGTGATCTGGCCCGGAGGGAAATCGCAATTATTGACAAATATAAAATCGGATCAGACACTGACGCTCAGTTACCGGGATGCCGTCGCGAATCAGGTTCTTTTACTTCCGGCGAAATCCGATCATTCAAACGAAACCTTCTTCAGAGAAGATACCGATTCGATTTCATTACCCTACAACAGAGTGGAAGATCGATTTGATGATTTTAACAGCCAGCCGCTAATCCCCCACCAAATTTCCACGCGGGGTCCAAAAATCGCAGTTGCTGATATTAACGGGGATGGCCTTGACGATTTTTTTATTTGCGGCGGAATCAGACAAACAGGCGCTTTATTTTGTCAGTTATCCTCCGGAAAATTCGACCAATGTAACAAAGAAATATTTGAAAAAGATTCCCTGTATGAAGATGCTGATGCGGTTTTCTTTGATGCCAACGGTGATGGATATAAAGATCTGTTTGTATTGGGTGGTGGAAACCAGTACCCGGACGGTTCAGTGAATTTGACTGACAGATTGTACCTCAACGATGGAAAAGGAAATTTCAGAAGATCATTGACCTTACCCACCATACTGGAAAATAAATCGGTTGTTATTGAAGGGGATTTTGATCACGATGGTGATTTAGATTTATTCATTGGGGGTAGTGCAGTCGCAGGCCGCTATGGCGAACCTCCTGCTTCTTATTTATTACTGAATGATGGGAAAGGAAATTTTTCAATCGCTGATGAGTCCAAAGCACCCGGACTAAGACATATAGGTATGGTTACCGGCGCAGTATGGACAGATATAGACCGCGATGGCTGGGATGATCTGGTGATAGTCGGTGAGTGGATGCCAATTACAGTCTTTAAAAACAATCAGGGAATGCTCAGCAATATTACTAATACATTAGGACTCCAACATACAACCGGTTTGTGGACAACTATAAAATCCTCAGATCTGGACGGCGATGGCTTCGAAGATCTATTGATAGGTAACTGGGGAGAGAATTCCAAATTACACGCAAGCGGAAAATTTCCGCTTAAGCTTTATACAGGTGATATCGACAAAAATGGTATTTCAGATCAGTTGCTGGCCATTGAAAAAAATGGAGAATATTATTCTTTTTTGGGGAAAGATGAATTGGAGAAACATTTTCCTTCACTGATCAGAAAAAAATATTACAGTTATTCCGACTTTGCAGGTCAAACCATCGAACAGGTATTTGGAGACAATTTGAAAAATGCAACTTCGCTTACGATCGAGACCCTATCATCGGTCATGTTAATGAATAATAGAAAAGGCAACTACGTGATTTCTAAATTACCAAAGGAAGTTCAATGGTCGCCTGTGTTTACGTTCCTGGCAGGTGATTTTAGCGGCGACCAGAGAACGGATATTATTGCAGCGGGGAATTTTTATGGCGTATTGCCTTATGAAGGAAGATACGATGCCAGCTATGGCAGCCTGTTGCTTGGCCGCGAACATTTGCCCTTCCAGGTACTGGATCCAACCACATCTGGTATTATGCTGGAAGGTGAAGTCAGGGATAGTAAAATGATCCGCACAATTGGTGGAAAAAGGTTAATTGTCATTTCACGGAATAGCAATACAATCTTATTTTATAAACAGTCAAAATAATGTTCTTGATTCCTGTAATATTCAACTGAACGCTGCGGGTGATGCCGCCACAATTAAGCCAGTCGAAGCCCAACACAGGCAGACCATTTAGTATCATAAACTGACGGATAATTATTAAGTAAAACTGTTTCGAAAAACCGGATACTAATGGACTTGATTTTTTCGTTTTCAGTTAACCCAAAAGGTTAAAGGAACTTCTTTGAATCACTTTAAGAAAACGAAGCAGTTTTTGATATTCACAAGTTTTGTGATATCTCTCAAGTTTGCCAGTGCGCAGGATGTACACTATGCCAATATGCAGGATTTGAAGATTTGGTATAACCCTGCTTTAAAAACTAACAAAACTTCCCTTTTACAAGCCAACTACAGAAATGTCAATTATCAGGGCATTGCAGGCTACAACAGTCAGGAAGGTACCATTGAATTACCATTGAGCAGTCATGATAAAAATGAAGATAATATTGGATATGCGGATCTGGCTGTAGGTATAAATGCTGAAAATGGAACAAATGGTACGATGAAAGTCTCCACCGCTATGATGGCATTTTCTTATGCACTTCCCTTAAACTACGACAATACCTACCTGGCTGCAGGTTTGCAGGGAACATATACTTTTAGTCAGGTTTCACTTCTTAACTATAATCTTTTTCGGGACCATTTTGATCAATATGGAGCGCTGGGATCCGCTGTTATGGCCGATCCGTACCAGTCCGGCTATGAATACGATTACTTTAGCTTTGGAATTGGAGCCGCAATTTTTCATGCCGG